>JAHHOC010000198.1 GCA_018677115.1 Arenicella sp.
AGCGGGCCGATAAAACCAGAACCACCAGGCGATGAGCGCGATTAAAGCAATACCGATCAAGTTTACGATCGCCATCTACTAACCCTGTCAGTGTGTACTGGCATCGAACAGGCGCAAACGATTGGCGTTCATCACCACGGTGAGTGACGACAATGCCATCGCCGCCCCGGCAATTATCGGGCTTAGCAGGATACCAATAAAAGGATATAAAATGCCTGCGGCAACCGGCACACCGGCGGTGTTGTAGACGAACGCACCGAACAGGTTTTGCTTTATATTGCGCAGGGTGGCCCGGCTGACAGCAATCGCATCGGCCAGACCATGAAGCGACCCGCGCATCAGGGTAATATCCGCGCTTTCAATCGCCACATCGGTACCGGTGCCGATGGCAAACCCGACATTGGCCATGGCCAGAGCTGGCGCATCGTTAATACCATCACCAGTCATACCAACAATTTCATTCTGCATTTGTAACTCAACAATTTTGTCAGTCTTATCCTGCGGCAAAACCTCGGCATAATACTCACTAATGCCGACCTTCTCGGCCACCGCAGCCGCAGTGACCCGGTTATCGCCGGTAAGCATAATGACGCGCAAGCCGTTGTTCTGCAGGCGCTTGATCGCTGCAATTGAATCTTGCTTGATTGGATCGGCGACGGCAATGATACCAAGCAGGCTATTGTCAGCAGCGATAAACATGGGTGTCTTTGCCTCCGCAGCCAGCGCCTGCGCTTCAGTCAGGTAATCATCAATATCAATCCCCTGGTTACGCATCAATTTCTCGTTACCGAAATAGACGTGCCGCCCATTCACCTCTCCTTCGATGCCATGGCCGCCGATTGCGTTGAATGTGTGGACTTTGTCAGGAAAAATACCCATCTCTGCCGCTGATTCAACGATTGCCAGCGCCAGCGGGTGCTCAGAGCCGGCTTCAAGGCTCGCAGCGAGTTGCAACACCTCTGCTTCGGTGCCCGACCCGGCAACCAGGATGTCCGTGACCGCTGGTTGTCCCAGTGTTATGGTGCCGGTTTTATCAAGTACCATGGCGGTGATTTGTGATGCCATCTGCAAGGCTTCTCCATTGCGGATCAATACACCCGCTTCTGCCGCTTTACCGATACCCACCATCACCGACATTGGCGTTGCCAGCCCGAGTGCACAGGGGCAGGCAATGATCAGCACCGTAGTTGCCGACACCACAGCAAAGGCGACAGTCGGAGCGGGCCCGAAGTTAAGCCATAGCAAGGCGCTAATGACGGCGATGATCATAATCGCAGGCACAAAATAAGCGGAGATGATATCCGCCAGGCGGCCAATTGGCGGTTTGGAGTTCTGCGCGCGCTTGACCATCTCAATAATTCGGGCCAGCGCGGTGTCACTACCAACGCGAGTTGCGCGAAACACAATGGAACCGTTTTTGTTGATAGTGCCAGTAGCAACATGATCACCGATTTTCTTTTCGATTGGCATGGGTTCACCGGTCAGCATTGATTCATCAATCGTCGTGTGCCCGTCAATCACCTCACCATCGACCGGAATTTTGTCGCCTGGGCGGATTCGTAGCAGATCCCCCGCCAGGACATCTTCAATCGGAATATCGACCTCCCGGTCACCCCGTACCATACGCGCAGTTCTGGCCTGCAGACCAATCAGGCGCTTAATCGCCTCAGAGGTCCTGCCACGCGCTTTCACTTCCAATGCCAACCCGAGATTAATCAAACCGAGTATCATGGCGGTGGCCTCAAAATACACATGCCGTGCCATCTCTGGAACGAGTGACGGAAACAATACCACCACCATTGAATATAGCCAGGCAGCACCGGTGCCGATCGCGATCAGCGTATCCATATTTGCCGAATGGACGAGAATTGACTTCCAGCCACCGATATAAAAGTGCCGCCCTGATGTGGCCATCACGGCCAGCGTAGCCAGACCAACCATCAACCAGCCGATGCGCTCGGCTGTCGTTGTGACGGTCATATCTCCGATGAAGAGGCCATAGATCATCAACGGAATTCCCAGCGACAATCCAATGATTGATTGTCGGATCAGGCTCCAGTAATAGGCGCGGTCAGCTAATTGTTTTTCATCCTGAATCTGTTCTGCGCTCTTGTCGGCAAGCCCCTGAGCAGGGTAGCCAATGGCCTCGAGCGCTGCGATGACGTCGTGAGAGGGCGCTGTACCAGTGACGGCGACAGTACCCTCAGCCAGATTCATGCTGGCTTCAGTCACGCCGGGCAACTTGAGCAATGTCGACTCAATCTTGCTAACACAACTGGCACAGCTGGCTCCATCAACCATAAATCGTTGAATGTTATGCTTCAACACAGTACCCGTTTTTGCTAGTGCATCTGCCAAAACCTGATCCTCGCTAATTACTGCCTCGTCTTCAGGGCAATTGTCAGTACCGCTGGGCAGCCCAGAACGGTATTCTGTTGCCAGCTTAACACTTAGAGTCAACTCTAGGTCAAGTGCCTTTTAGAAAGTATTAATGTTTACTGCACTGAAGCTCGGCATGAATGGTTACATGGTAAAGCGATGAATGATCATGGGTGATGTTTTGTTGCTTGGTTCATCTCAAGTCAAGATTGTGAAAAAGCGGGAATTGTAGGGAATTTCAGAGGCTTGCCATAAAAATATTGGGATCAAAAATGTTACTCTGATCTGAATAAGTTCTAAAAGGTACCCAATTGTAGAAAAGCGCGCTGAATTCGTTAATAATCAACATAGCGTTTTCAACGCGGATCTCGAAAATAAAAATAAGCGCCGGACTTCGCCGCTAACATTGTTTGCCAATAATTGCGCGGACACTGTTCCGGCAAGGGCCACTAACCGGGAGTGTACTCAACATGTATGATCACCATCATCGTGCCACCAGCGTATTAATTTGCCTGTTGATCCTGATCGCTGAGTGGTTGATATGGTCAGGCATCTACAAGCCACTGTTGCTTGGTCTGGGCGCTTTCTCTTGCGTCCTGAGTGTCTACCTGGCGCACCGGGTGGGCTTTTTCCGCGAGGTGTCCGGCTTGCATATCGTTCCGCGCCTGCCCTTCTACTGGCTTTCGATTTCTTATGAGATCATTAAGTCGAGTTTTGATGTCGCGCGCATCATATTGAATCCAAAACTGCCCATCAGTCCTATCGTGATTGAAATGGAGGCTGAACCCGAAGGGCCTGTTGGCCAGGCTACCTTGGGCAACGCGATCACGCTTTCCCCCGGCACAGTCACGCTGGACATCTATGAAGGCCGGTTACAGGTACACTGTCTCACCCGTGAAGGTGCTGAGGAGTTATTGTCGGGTGATGCTAATCACCTCGCAGCTGCACTGACAACGAGCTAAGCATGTACGCTGTTGTTTCAGTTGCTATCCTGGTCACCATGGGAC
>JAHHOC010000201.1 GCA_018677115.1 Arenicella sp.
CAAGAAATGGACCCGCCAGCAAGGCATTGATTACTATGTGAACAACACCCCCAATGCAGTATCTGACGCGGTGAAAATGGTAGAGCGGCACATTGTAATGCCATCGCAGGCCACAGCCTACAAGGTCGGAATGTTGAAGATCTGGCAGTTGCGTGAAGCCGCCAAGGACAAATTAGGCGAGCAATTTGATATCCGTGAATTTCACGATGAGATACTCAAATACGGACCGCTGCCGCTCAATGTGGTAGAACGCAAAATTGATGCGTGGGTGGCAAGCAAGCTCGGCTAGCCACTCATTATCGAATGATGGGCAGGTTCAGGTTTAACCGAACAAGCGTAACCAGGTATAGCAGAAAGAATCCGAGCAAGGCAACGCTAAGCAACTGCATCAGCGTTGGTTGGCGTATTCCTGCCAGCAGAAGGGTCGCAGTACCGATCATTGCAAAACCGGAACCGATGGCCGCAACTCCCCAGAACTGACTGAGGTGTTGCAGGCCGTACCAGAAAACGTTCCATAACCCGCATATAAGTACTGCGAGGACAGCAAATCGTTGCGCGTTTTGGTGGCGCAATGGTCGCCATTCGAGATCCAGTGCCAGAGGCACAATTTGCAGTAGCGCCACCAGCATGGCGATAGTTACAACGATTCCCAGTCCTAGACCTCGGCGCTGGCAGGGTTAAACTCGTACTCGCTACCGGCTACCATATTGCGCAATCGCCGCATTAACAGTATGCCGACAATGAACAAGCTCAGCACCATGGCAATCCACATGCCCTTGGCACCCTCTAAACCCGGCCACCACTGATAAAATGCCAGACCAACACCTATCGGTAGACCAAAAACCCAAAACGCAAGCAACTGGTATTTTGGTGGGCTGGCGGTGTCATGATAGGCGCGTAGCGCACAGATAACCGCGACCTGCAGGCAGTCTGCGATTTGAAATGCTGCTCCGAAATACAGCAGCACAATGGCTAGTTTGATCACTTCAGCATCATCGCTGAACAGACTAACCAGAAATTCAGCTCCAATAACAAACAGCACGCCGATGGTTGCCGCTAAAACCAGATTGAAGGCGATTCCCGTCTTTACGGTAAACCAGGCCGAGGTCGGATCTTCTGCACCCAGAAACTGTGACGCCCGTATGGTCACACCCTGCCCCAGGCCCACATAAAGCATGAACGACATAGAGGCAACGGTAATTGCTACGGCGTGGGCGCCAGCTTCGACCGAGCCGAAGGAAGCGATCAAGATGCCGGCACCACAAAACATGCTCAATTCAATGACAATAGAAAATCCAATTGGCAGTCCAAGCTTAAGGGTGCGTAGAATTGACCTTCGGTGCGGCGCGGCGACAGCATCGAGTAGAGACAAATGGCGCAACGCTTTATGCCATATCAACATTAGCAGCATGGCGATAAACATGCCCCAAACTACAATTACCGTCGCCCACGCGCAACCAACACCACCCATTTTGGGAAAGCCATACAAACCGTTTACAAAAATATAGTCCAGGGGAATGTTGATCAAGAAAGCAGCGAGCACAATCCACAACACAGATCGCGTCTGGCTTAAACCCTCCAATGTACCCCTCGCCGCCGGAGTTATTGACAGTGGTAGCGCACACCAGGCGATGGCAGCCAGATAGTCATGCGCAATCTGCAACATATCGGTCTCAAAATTCAACAGCAGCAGCATTCGGGCACCCACTAAAACAGTCGCGGTAGCGATCACGCCCAGAAAGCTGCATAACCACAGGGATTGATGCAGTTGGTGTTTGACACCAGCATCGTTGCGGGCGCCAAATTGCTTGGCAACCAATGGCTGGGTGGCAAACCCGATGCCCATAAAAAAAAGCACAATCATATTCCACGCGTTAGCGCCCAGATTCATGCCGGCAAGATCGACCGTACCGACACTACCGGCAATCAGAACATCGGTCGCACTCATGCCGACCATCGCAAGTTGAGCAAGCGATACCGGTAGCGCCAGCTTTACCAGCGCACGGATTTCAGTTTTGACCGGAGTCATTCGGGGGCGGCGTCAATCACCGTTTGCTTTGGAGACATACAGGCCATCAAAAGCGACCTGATTTTCCTTTCCCTCCGCGACGACTTCCCATAACTGGCGCACGGAGCCATCTTCATTGGCAGTCCAGGTAATGCGCTGAATGACTTTGACACCCTGCTTGTTATCTACCGGCGCGGATTGCAGAATCATTTGCCGGCCTTTGCGCTTACCGCTCAATTTCAGGAATCCACCTTGATTATCGAGCCACAATTGCTCCCAATGTTTTTCCCGCTGGTTGTAAAAATTGTAACTGGTGCCTGTGTACCCTGGTGAAGCACTGGCCCAGTTTTCGCGGATGGCGCATCCGTCCTCGATTTTGGAAATGGAATTGACACCGGCTGGTTTGCCGTCAGGGGTGGAAACCGACCATTCTCCCAGCCAGAAATCAAACTGCGAATGCTCGCTTGAAGAACATGCAACAGGCTTGTCCTGGGAAAATACCGGCTGTGAACCGGCCAGCAAGACGATGATCAGTAAATATTTCATAGCTATCGGGCAGAATTTGACATTAAGGGCAACAAGTTGAATTGTAGGTTTTAAAACACCTGATAACAACATTACCGAAACCCTTCGGATAACAGCACCGGCACAGCGAATTACTCTGCGAGAGGGCAAAAAAAACCCCGGCTCACTCACTGAGTCGGGGGCGAATTGGGGTAGAGGGGTTGTGTGGCGAAACTACGCCGACATTACGTTGGTTTCGTAGAAAACACCATTATTCATATGCATCGCATGGTTGCCGCGAATTTCGAAATGGCCGCTGTTTACGCTACGTACCAGTTCCTGCTGGTATTGGTTATAAATGGCGTTGATTTTGGGGTTCCTCAGCTTCTTAACACAAGTTCGAATTCTCGGTAACAACATAGGATCATTGAACGCGAAACTCTCGCCATTCACCTTGCGGATTTCCGCAGTCAGCCGGGATATGAGATTCATTGTCTCGTCTGAGAGGGTATCTACTTCGAGATCTTTAAGGTCGATAATTGTTGCCATGTTAACTCCAGTATCTTTGCCATTTTGGGCAATTAAACTCTAATCTTAAACTTTAACTTATTAACCGGAGACGACTTCACAGCTGGTTTTTGAAAAACCAGATGACATCCCCGTGATCAGACTTTAGTCTGAAAAACATGCGACTAAAGTTATCATTAACTTATTTTAATGTAGGCTAGCGCACCCACTGGATGCGCTTACAGAAGTGACAAAAATTGTGATTGATCTGCCAGACACTTTGATCAAAATACAGCCGCATTTGCAACTTTGGCCGCTAACAGTGAGAATTGGCAACACCGATTATTGTTGCTGAATTAACATGAATTTCATCAAACTGAACCGCCAGGTCTCTGTTTCAGGCCAATTGACTGTCGATGATGTTCCTGAACTGGCGAAAAAGGTCATTGAACTTCTTGTGTGTAACCGACCAGACGGCGAAGACCAAGGACAGACGCCCTTTATTGACATCAAGAAAGCGGCACAAGCGGCCGGAATGAACACCGCTTTATTGGCATTCTCCTCCTACCAGATTACTGATAACGACCGCGACCAGTTGGTTGACCTTATTAGCACCCACCAGAAAATTCATCTGTACTGCCGTTCCGGAGCACGTTCACGGCGATTATGGCGCACCGCCAACAAGATAGGATGCGGCGGGCACGACTATTAGCCCCTGTATTATCAATGCACTGACAAGGCAGACCACCACATCGCTGGCCGGCATTTGATACGGTCATTGGGCGATGATGGCCCCGAGCCCGTCTAGCCTTTTCCCTGATTTGAAAAAAGATAGTGCGCGACCATCCATTCCTGACCGCTGCGGAGACCAAATAACTCCGCACAGGACATAAAAAATATTCGCCAGCGGTTAAACCATTTGACTGCTTCAGTTTCCCCATAACATCGCCGGAACAACGGCATGATAGCTGCGCTATTGCTATCCATATTCGCCAACCAATGGTTCGATGTGCGTTGATAATGGGTGCCGTCAAGCAGCCAACGCTGCTCAAGCACTAACCTCTCCTGAAAGTGCAGCAGGGTGTCCGCCGCCGGCATCAGTCCGCCGGTGAAAAAGTACGCTGACATCCAGTCGTTATCATTCTGGACTTCAAATGGATACATAAGGTAGCGATGGACAAATATGTGCACGAACAACTTTCCGGATTGCTTCAACCAGCCCGAGATATTTTGCATCAATTGCCGGTAATTACGCATATGCTCGAACATCTCAATCGATACCACCCTGTCGAATTGAGCTTGCGGCAACGATAATTGATTGACATCAGCGGTGATGATTTCAACATTATCCAGCCCGCGTTCGGCACACTGCTGCATGATATGGGTGCGCTGGGTGGCAGAATTGGAAACTCCGGTGATCTGGCTGGCGGGATATTTCCGGGCCATATACAGGGTAAGCGAACCCCAACCACAGCCAAGTTCTAAAACATGTTGGCCATCCTGCAAATCAGCGCGTTGGCAATACAGATCCAGCATCACATCCTCCGCCTGATCCAGCGATTCGTTGCCGCTGGGGTAATAGCAGGAACTGTATTTCAGGTTTTTACCCAGCACCTGAAGGTAAAATTCGGTAGGCACTTCGTAATGCTGCTGATTGGCCGCCTCGGTTTCAATCGCGATAGGGCTTTTCCTCAAATCTTCGATGAGTGTTTGAAAACGCTGTTGTTGCGCCTCTGCATCACCGCGGCATTCGTCCTGCAACCGTTCATGGCAAAGTCTGCGTATGCCGAATCGAACGAGACTATCCGGCAACCTGCCCTGCTCTGCGAGGTTAATAAATTTTGAGATCATATTGTCGCTGACGCCCAGTTGATTCAGAACAGCTGATTTTAAACCGCAAACACTATAAAAATGTGATTTACATAGCAGTAAATCAAAAAAACCGATTGTGATAGCCACAACCATGGCGTAATGAGTCAGCAGCTGGGTAGCGCAGCCCCGCGGGTTGCAATATTTTCGATGATTTTTCTTTAAATCCCCTGATTGACCCCTATTACTAATGTTACCCCGTAATTATGAAATTTCAGAGATACCAATATGACTGAACAAAACAACAATCTGAACAGATGGCAACGAGTTCTGTTTGTGGCGATTTTTTGGGTCGTCTTTTACATCACACAATTGGTGGTTGGATTAATCGCCGTAGCGCAATGCGTGTTCCTGCTGGTCACGGAAAAACCCAACGAACAACTGCGAACCCTTGGCGACAGCATGGGCAAGTATGTCCACGATATTCTGCGTTATGTTACTTTCAATAGCGATCAGCGGCCATTCCCGTTCACAGATTTTCCCAAACCGGATTTAATCATCCCGGCCAACCACTCAACAAGTTAACAATAAACCCGGCGCAAGCCGGGTTTTTTATGCCCCCCTGCGACCAGTCAGGCAATCCCACCTGCGTCGGCCATCAGCATTATAATTATTGCCACTGGCCATGAAACACGCTGATCCTTGAATCATCGACAGACAATACACTCACTTCAGACTGGTGTTGGTT
>JAHHOC010000213.1 GCA_018677115.1 Arenicella sp.
TTTCCAACCGCTGGTTGTACCCTAGAGCAAGCCTCGGACATTCGCGGTGGTGCAGCCTCATCCGGCGGATGTGTGATCAGGGTAGATGCAAGGGGAAATGCAATCGCCAATCAGAACCTGCAAGGCAGAACACTGCCACACGCTCCTGATTATTCCGGTGCCCTGTTTCTCGATTACAACGCTGATATCGGCGACGATATGAGCTGGTTTTTCGGCGTTGAAGTGAATTTCACCGATGGATATATCACTACCGGCGACCTTGATCCGATTGACAGTGAAGATGCATGGGAGAAAATTAATGTTCGCGCCGGCATCCGCACTGACCACTGGGAGTTTATGGTGTTTGGTAAAAATATCACCGACGAGGAAACCGCATCGGGTGGATTTGATGTACCACTGGCTTCAGGTACACACGCTATCTACACTGATCCAGGTGAGATATACGGCGTGCGAGTAGCCTATAGTTTCTAAGCAGTTACTACACAAGTAGTATTAAAAAGGACGGGGTGACCCGTCCTTTTTTTGTTTGCGAACACAGCACAAATACTTAAAAGCAATCGCCGGGCACCCTTACCCAACCCTCCATAAGCGTTCGGGCGCTGCGACTCATTATTGCTTTTTCAGCAAACCACACACCATCGACCAAAGCGGCCTGTCCGCCAACCTGCAAAGTACCCGAGGGATGACCAAAGCGCACTGAATCACCGATTTTCCCGCCTGCTGCAAGATTAACGAGTGTTCCGGGTATCGAAGCTGCAATACCGATAGCAACTGCTGCGGTGCCCATCATCGCATGATGTAGCAATCCCATCGACAGCGCACGCACCAGCAGGTCGATCTCTTCAGCAGCGATCGGCTTGCCGCTGGAGCTAATGTAATCAGCAGGTGCAGCGATGAAAGCAACTTTAGGGGTGTGCTGGCGCTTAGCAGCCTCCCGCAGGTCTTTGATCAATCCCATCCTCATGGCACCATGTGCCCGTATGGTTTCAAACATCGCCAGCGCCTCAGGATCACCATTGATGTCACCCTGTAATTCTGTGCCGTTGTAGCCAAGATTTTTGGCGTTGAGAAATATGGTCGGAATACCTGCGTTAATCATGGTTGCGCGGAAATTACCGACTCCCGGTACTTCAAGCTCATCAATCAGATTACCGGTTGGGAACAAAGCACCATCACCCGCGGCCGGATCAATAAACTCGACTTTGATCTCAGCGGCGGGAAAAGTAACGCCATCAAGCTCGAAGTCACCTGTCTCCTGCACGGCCCCATCAGTGATCGGAATGTGGGCGACGATAGACTTCTCAATATTTCGTTGCCAGATGCGCACCTCTGCAACCCCGTTGACAGAAATACGAGCTGCGTCTACCAACCCGTGTTCAATGGCGAAAGCGCCCACAGCGGCCGTCACGTTTCCGCAATTGCCGCTCCAGTCAATGAATGACTTATCAATCGCAACTTGTCCGAACAGATAGTCGACGTCATGATCCTTTTGGTTGCTGTCAGACAGAATAACCACTTTGCTGGTGCTTGATGTGGCCCCACCCATACCATCGGTCTGTTTGCCGTACGGATCAGGGCTGCCAATAACCCGTAGCAGCAATTGATCGCGTGCTTTCCCCGGCACCTGCGCGATCTCCGGTAAATCGTTTAAACTGAAAAACACGCCCTTGCTGGTGCCGCCCCGCATATAGGTGGCAAGGATTTTTATTTGTGGCACAGAGGACATATCAGGCCGCTGCCGAAGACTGCAGAAAATCCTGTGCGAAACGCTGTAATACCCCGCCGGCCTGATAAATGGCAACTTCTTCTTCGGTATCCAGGCGACAGGTCATCGGCACCTCCATTACCTCACCATCAAGGCGGTGGATCACCAGCGTTAATTGCGCGCCGGGTGCCGGCTCGCCTTTTACATCATAAATTTCTGTTCCATCGAGCTGCAGGGTTTGGCGCGAGGTCCCTGATTGGAACTCCAGCGGTAATACCCCCATACCGATCAGGTTTGTGCGGTGAATGCGTTCGAAACCCTCGGCAGCGATCGCCTCCACGCCAGCCAGCCGCACTCCCTTGGCCGCCCAGTCGCGGGATGAACCCTGTCCATAATCGGCCCCGGCAACAATAATCAGCGGTTGCTTACGCTGCATATAGGTTTCAATTGCGTCCCACATGCGCACTACCGTACCCTCAGGCTCGACACGCGCGAGCGAACCCTGCACTATTTCGCCATTCTCCCTTACCATTTCATTCAACAGTTTCGGATTGGCGAACGTTGCGCGCTGCGCAGTCAGGTGGTCGCCACGATGGGTTGCGTAAGAATTGTAATCCTCTTCCGGCAATCCCATTTTATCCAGATACTCTCCGGCGGCACTGTCCTTCATTATAGCGTTGGAAGGAGAAAGATGATCGGTAGTGATGTTGTCCCCCAGCACCGCCAGGGGGCGCATGCCCTGCAAGGCTCTGGCTCCGGCCAGGGCACCTTCCCAATAGGGCGGACGACGAATGTAGGTGCTCCTCTCCCGCCAGTCATACAGCGGACTGGTAGTTTCGCCACCATCAATCTGCACTGTGAACATCTCGTTGTAGACTCCACTATATTGCTCTGGCTTAACGCTGGCGTTAACAATGGCATCAATTTCCTCATCGCTGGGCCATATATCCTGCAGAGTAACGGGGTTACCGTTGTGGTCATTGCCAAGCACTCCGTTTTCAATATCAAAACGAATCGTACCGGCGATGGCATAAGCCACAACCAATGGTGGCGATGCCAAAAAGGCCTGCTTGGCATAGGGGTGAATACGTCCGTCGAAATTACGGTTACCCGACAGCACTGCGGTGGCATAAAGATCCCGATCAACTACTTCTTTTTGAATTTCTGGGTCGAGCGCTCCACTCATGCCATTGCAGGTGGTGCAGGCAAACCCTACGATACCAAAACCTAATTGTTCCAGTTCCGGCAACAGGCCGGCTTCCTCCAGATACAACTGCACAGTTTTTGAACCCGGGGCCAGTGAACTCTTAACCCAGGGTCTCCGTGTCAGTCCGAGCTGGTTGGCATTGCGGGCGATCAATCCGGCCGCAACCATATTGCGTGGATTGCTGGTGTTTGTGCAACTGGTGATGGCGGCAATGATTACCGCGCCGTCCGGTAACTGACCGTCGCTGTGGTCATATGAACCCGCTATCCCCTTTTCCACCAGATCCGCTGTTGATACCCTGCGATGCGGACTGGAAGGGCCGGCAATATTACGCCCGACAGAGGCCAGGTCAAATTTAAGCACCCGCCCGTAATGTGCTGATTTGAGGCTATCAGCCCAAAGGCCTGTGTGCCTTGCATAGGTTTCCACCAGCTCGACCTGCTCAGGGTCCCGACCAGTGAGCTTCAGGTAATCAATGGTGTTCTGGTCGATGTAAAACATGGCTGCGGTGGCACCGAACTCAGGTGTCATATTGGAAATCGTGGCGCGGTCTCCCAGCGTTAAGTCGGCCGCTCCCTCACCAAAAAACTCAAGGTAACAGGAGACCACTTTCTGTTCGCGCAGGAACTCCGTAATGGCAAGCACTATATCGGTGGCCGTTATGCCGGGCTGGCGTTTACCGCACAATTCAACACCGACAATATCCGGTAAGCGCATATAAGAAGCACGCCCAAGCATGACGCTTTCTGCTTCCAATCCCCCCACACCGACCGCTATCACTCCCAGCGCATCCACGTGTGGTGTGTGGCTGTCGGTTCCGACCAGCGTATCCGGAAATGCGACTCCGTCACGGGCATGTACCACCGGCGACATTCGTTCCAGGTTTATCTGGTGCATGATGCCGTTACCGGGCGGGATCACATCAACATTTTTAAACGCTTTTCGGGTCCAGTTAATAAAGTGGAACCTGTCCTCGTTACGCCTGTCTTCGATGGCACGGTTTTTCTCAAATGCATCTTTATCAAAACCGGCATGCTCAACTGCAAGTGAGTGATCAACGATCAATTGCGTCGGCACAACCGGGTTAACCTTGGCTGGATCGCCCCCCTTTTCGGCGATGGCATCGCGCAGTCCGGCCAGATCAACCAATGCTGTCTGTCCAAGAATATCGTGACACACCACGCGCGCAGGAAACCACGGGAAATCAAGGTTGCTTTTCCGCTCGATAATCTGCTGTAGCGCTGCGTTCAATGAGTCCGGCGGGCAACGGCGCAC
>JAHHOC010000215.1 GCA_018677115.1 Arenicella sp.
CGTGCTTTTGCGTGAGCCACGAAACCCCGAACCCCCGGCAGTGGTCCAACACAGTGCATTACCATGCCGATCGCTGATGGTGATGATAGTGTTGTTAAAAGACGCCTGGATATGGGCAATGCCATCAACGATGTGCTTTTTAACTTTCTTCTTCGATTTACTAGCTGTTTTGGCCATGTCTAAATTACTCGAGTGTGTTACTCAATTACCGTTTAATTGGTTTGCGCGGGCCTTTTCGGGTACGTGCATTTGTTTTGGTGCGTTGTCCGCGCAGTGGCAATCCACGGCGATGCCGCAAACCTCGATAGCATCCCAGGTCCATCAATCGTTTGATGTTCATTGATACTTCGCGACGCAAATCACCCTCAACTTCAAATTTCGCCACTTCTGCGCGTAATTTTTCTGCCTCGGGCTCGGAAAGATCACTGACCTTGGTCGACCGCTCAACGCCAGCGGCATCACAAATAGCCTGGGAACGGGTTTTGCCAATGCCATAGATAGACCTCAAAGCAATATCTACATGCTTGTGTGTGGGAAGATTAATACCTGCAATACGTGCCACTGTCGTGTCTCCGGTTACTGTGTGTAAATTCGCCTATTTTTGAGGCGAATTTGCTCTATTTACTGTGCTTTCCGGCATGACCGAAAGGCGCGTTAGGATACTGTTATGATTATTGAAAATCAACTGATTAGCCCCTTATTCAACGTTTATCATTGGTTAGAGAATATAGTCTGGTCTGCGCAGGTCTAGCCTTGGCGCTGCTTGTGCCGTGGATCCGTACAAATCACACGCACAACGCCCTTACGGCGGATAACTTTGCAGTTCCGACACATTTTTTTTACTGATGCCCTTACTTTCATGATTTACCTCTGAGTAACTTTTTTACGGCCTAACGACGTCGTCGCCGACCGCCAGTTGATTTGCCGGTTAAGTTGGTTTTCTTCATCAGGCTCTCATACTGCTGGGACATCATATGTGACTGTACTTGCCCCATCAGATCCATGATTACCACGACAATAATCAAAAGCGATGTACCGCCAAAATAAAACGGCACATTGTAATTAACGATCAGCAGTTCTGGTATCAGGCACACTACAGCCAGATACATGGCTCCAACTAATGTCAGCTTGGACACAACGCCATCGATATAGCGGGCTGTTTGTTGTCCAGGCCGTATGCCAGGCACGTATGCACCCTGTTTTTTCAGGTTTTCGGCAATTTCCTTGGGATCGAATACCAAAGCAGTATAAAAGAACGCAAAAAACACAATCATTCCAACATAAAGAGTTGTGTACAGCACTTCACCCGGTTGCATCAAGGTTGAGATGTTGCGGAGCACGCCGGCAACACCGGTCGCTGAATCGCTGCCGAAAAATCCCACCAAACTGGCTGGGAACAAAATAATACTCGACGCAAAAATCGGCGGAATAACACCAGCCATGTTCATTTTTAAAGGAAAATAGCTACTCGGTGCCTGCATAACTTTATTACCGCGTTGCTGACGCGCATAATTCACCGTCAAGCGACGCTGGCCACGTTCAACAAAAATAACAAAAGCGGTTACCAATAAAGCACCCACAAATAAGGCAACCACGAACAGGGGAGAAAACTCACCGCGGCTGGCCAGGTCAAAGGTACCGCCCACAGCGCTCGGTAATCCGGCAACGATACCGGCGAAAATGATCAGGGACATGCCATTACCAATGCCGCGGTCGGTTATCTGTTCGCCAAGCCAAACCAGAAACATAGTGCCCGCCACCAGGGCAACTACACAGGTGATGGTGAAACTAACTCCGGTAATAATGGTCACACCCTGAGTTTGAACTGCACTGGAAATACCCAGAGCCTGAAAAGTAGCCAGCACAACTGTGGCATATCGCGTCCACTTCTGGATTTTCCTGCGACCGGACTCGCCCTCTGCCTTAACCTGCTTGAGCCGCGGTTCAACCGCAGTCAGCATCTGCATGATAATAGACGCAGATATATAAGGCATGACTCCAAGCGCCATAACTGACAACCTCTGCAAGGCACCCCCGGAGAACAGGTTGAGCACATCCAGAATGGAGCCTTGGGTCTGCTCGAACATCTGCGCGAGGGCAATCGGGTCAACGCCTGGAACCGGAATATGTGTACCAATGCGGTAGACAATAAAAGCCCCCAGCACGAATCCAATTCGTTGCCAAAGTTCCTTTAATTTTCCAGACCCCGCCAGGGCCGCCGCTTGTTCTCTTGCCATTGTCTTAGTATTTAGTCTTCGACTTTGCCGCCAGCCGCTTCTATGGCCTCTCTGGCACCCTTAGTTGCGCCAACGCCGCGCAAAGTCACGGCCTTGTTTAATTCGCCGGATAAAATCACCTTGGCACGCAAATGGTTTGCATTGATCAGTCCCGCAGATCGCAAGGCTGCCAAATCGGCCACATCGCCCTCGATCAATGCCAGTTCATGCAAACGTATTTCAGCCATGTTTTTAGCCATTGCGGAGCGAAACCCCCGTTTTGGCAAGCGGCGCTGGATTGGCATCTGGCCACCTTCAAA
>JAHHOC010000233.1 GCA_018677115.1 Arenicella sp.
TGCCGGCACTTACCTGCTTACCGAAGCCGAGTTCGACACCCCTTATGTGATTGTTGTGGCGCGTGTACTGGCCGATCCAAATGATGCAGAAGATCTCAAGGCTGCCAATGCCCTGCAGGATAAAGTCAAGATCATCACGGACTCGGCTAAACCCTATTCGCACCCGGATTATGACCGCGAGAGTTACGCTGAAACCTACAAATTGCTGCTGGGCCTGGCCAAGGGATTACCCGATGCGCAGCGAACCTTTGGTAAGAAAGACGAGGTCAGCCAGATCCGGCATCTGCTCGGTACCGCCGCAGGTTGGGGTGGCTTGCCTGTCTACGAGGCGTTTTATATCACCAGAAGCGAACGTTGCCGGGCCGGTGATTTTCAGCTGACGGTGAAAGACGTGCCGGTAGATGCATTCTGGTCGATCAGCATCTACAACAAGGCCGGCTATTTTGAGGAGAATAAGTTCAATTCATACAGCATTAATAGCGTGACCGCAAAACCCGATGAAGACGGCTCGGTCACGGTTAATTTTGGTACCAAGCCCGATGGCATGGATAATTTCCTATATGTGATCGACGGCTGCAGCTATGTTATACGCTTATATCAACCGCATGATGAGGTGCTGAATGGGCAGTGGACATTTCCCGAAATCCAGCCGATCTATTACGATGACTGATCAGGCAACTGCGGAGACCACAACATGAACAATGAACAACTGGCAGAGGCCCTGTTCGACGCATTTGCGGCGGGCGATGCGGATAAGGTTCGGCAACTCTGCGCGCCCGATTTTGAGGCGCACCAGAACAACGGTGAGCTGATCACCCTTGAACCGTTGTTGCAATTCGCACTTGCCGTGTATGGGGTTGTTAGCAACTTCCGCTATGATCAAGCCGTGCGCTCGGCAACCGACAGTGGATTCGTTGAAGAGCACCAGGTGCGCGGCACCTTGCCGGATGGCAGTGAGCTGGATCTCGCGGTCTGTGTAGTCGCCGAAGTCAGTGACGGCAAGGTCACCCGTATCCGCGAATATTTTGATACCGCCGATGCGGCTGGACTGGTGGAGGCGTTGTCATAGATGACCAGGCAATGTACAGATAAGCAAAGGGGCGGGGCAGGAGACCGGTAATGGAAGCATCAATTGGTGATCTTTATGAGGCGTTTTACGCCCAGCTGGAAAACCAGGACCGGATTTTTGAGTTCTGGATCACGTTAACTTTCGCAGTTGCCGCCGGCGCCTTCATTGCTGCTAAAAAACTGACCAAGTCGCTGTTCGTGATGCTCACCGCCATGTACCTCATCGTGTCCATAAACCTCATTTTGCGGTCCATTGTGTCGGCACTGAAATTCCGGGAACTGCAAACTCAGCTTGCTATGGCCGGCGAGAGTTTTCCCGCTGACGACCTCAAAATCGGTATCGCGGTGTTGACCGTGCTCACATTTATTGCCGGCACCCTCGCCACGCTCTACTTCGTCTGGCATTCGTACAGGGAAGCGCAAAACACTGACGAGCAGTAAACCTGCGCTCACAGGCACTGGGATTAAGCTATTATCACGCCGTCAGGGTAAAAATGCCGCTAAAAATAATTGCCGAATCCGTGCATAAATAGCTGTACATTGGCGATTGCTGTCTATACTATGCGGCCAGCTAGGAAGGAATCCTATTCTTTACATTCTCCATTTCGCTGTTTTCATCGTATTACCTCGTCCTGTAGTTTCTAAGTTTCAGTCTGTTTTTTTCCCGCTATACACGCCCATGAGGGCAAACTATTAATTAACACAGGATATTATTATGTCTAACACAGTAAGCGGAACCGTTAAGTGGTTCAACGAATCTAAAGGTTTCGGTTTTATCGAACAGGAATCCGGCGCAGACGTCTTTGCACACTACAGTGCAATCGCCAGCTCAGGTTTCAAAACATTAGCTGAAGGTCAGCGCGTAGAGTTCACTGTAACTCAAGGCGAAAAAGGCCCGTCAGCCGAGAATATTGTAGCGATCTAAATTCGCAACATAGATTCAAGAAAGGGCAAGCCATTACGGCTTGCCTTTTTTTTGGGTAGTCTGGCTTAACTCGAATTGCACGGTTGGCCATTGAATTACACTACATCGATGACTAAGCTTATTAGTATGAACACGTTTCTGGTTGTCATTTGTTGGTGCATTCTGTTTGTGCTTTGCTGGCCGCTGGCGATAGCCGCCTTGCTGCTGTGGCCCATCGTGTGGCTGATTGCGTTGCCGTTCCGGCTCATCGGCTGGTTGTTCGTGGCGATCTTTTCAACACTTAAGTTCCTGATTCTATTGCCCTTTATGCTTTTCGGCTGGCGACCAAATTCTGCGCCCCCAGCGCATGCCTGAGCCGTTGGGGCAGGCACTAATACACAATCGAGGTTTTTTATGAGAAGCGTAACTGTTTACCTGGCCGTGTTGCTGGGTTTAACCTTAGTGGGCTGCACCTGGGTGAAACCCACACCCGAAGCCAGCAAAGTTCGTTTGGTGCCGATTGACCGGGTCGCTGACTGCAGCAAAATTGGCGGCGTCACCACATCGACCGTCGATAAAGTAGTGATAAACCGGAAATCTGCCAAAGTGAAGACTGAGCTCGAGACTCTGGCCAAAATTGAAGCGGCAAAAATGGATGCCGACACTATTGT
>JAHHOC010000266.1 GCA_018677115.1 Arenicella sp.
ATGCGCAGAACGGCGTGGTGTACAATGCCACCTCGATAAATAAATTGTTTTGCCAGCGGAAAAACCTGTTTAGCCCGCGTTTTTATAGAATGCTGTTTGACCTGGTACGTTTCTACCGGCTGGCACCCGGGGTATTGAGGGACAACGACCATATAACCTCGGTCGCGACTTACTTGCAGCGCAACAACTTCAGTGAGAGTTTCCGTGAAGATCACTTGTTACCGATGATCAGCGCTCTATGGTCGGCTACTCCCGAGCGCGTCGAGCAGTTTCCGATACGGCACCTGGTAGAGTTTATGCACTCACACGGCATGATGAAACTATTGCGGCGGCCAGCCTGGCAAGTGATCGAAGGAGGCTCTGACAATTACGTTAAAGCATTGCAGGCCCAGATCAGCTGTGATTGGCATACAAATTCTGAAGTATCCCGGATTGAGCGCAACCCTGAGGGAGCTATAGTGCAAACCGTCATTGGTGACCAGCGGCAATATGATGCCGTAGTGTTCGCCACCCATGCCGATCAGGTTTTGAAAATACTCGCTGAACCGACCAGCGCCGAACTGCAAATCCTCGGCAACATAAAGTTTGAAAAAAATCATGTGGTAGTTCACACTGATGAAAACATAATGCACCCAAACAAGGCGGCTTGGGCGAGCTGGAATACCGAAGTACCCAACAGGATGGACACAAACAGCTTGCAGTGTTGTACGGCAAATTACTGGATGAACTCGTTGCAAGGCTTAAAATTGAAAACCAATGTATTCGCGACATTGAATAGCCATAACAAGATAAACCCCGAGCTGGTTTTAGCTGAACGCTTTTACCATCATCCGATATTTACCGAGCAGAGTGTCGCCAGCCAGCGCCAGCTTGAACAAATTAATGGCAAGCATCGCACCTATTTTGCCGGTGCTTATTGGGGCTGGGGATTCCACGAAGATGGTGCGCGCAGCGCATTTCGCGCGAGTCAGCTGGTAAAACAACAGGTCTGACAGACCTATGTAAGATAATGTCGACTATCGCCACCGACAGGCCGCTAATGCTCTACAAAGGCTGGGTTAAACACATTCGACAACGGCCGCAAGAGCATCAATTCCAGTACACAATGTTTCAGATTCTGCTTGATGTAGATCGGCCCGAGCTGATTGACCGCATCAGTCCGCTGTGGTCCAGTAGCAAGTTCAACGCGGTACGGTTCAATAGAAACAAATACCTTGCTGGCGATAAATCTCTCAATGACCAAGTGGCTGAACTGATAAGCCAGCGCCTGAGCACTAGCTTTGAAGGACGGGTTTATTTGCTGGCCAGCCTTAGTTATTGGGGCATCTGCTATAACCCGGTAAATTTCTTTTTCTGCTATAACAATGCCAACAAGCTTTGTTACATTTTGAGCGAGATTCACAACACTCCCTGGGGTGAACACTATACTTATATTCACGATGTAGCGAATGAATCCTATGACAGGGGTTCAGGTGACGGCAAGGCCGGCTTCAGGTTTCGCAAACAGTTTCATGTCTCGCCTTTTATGCCTATGGATATCGATTATGATTGGCGTTTCGATATCAGCGATGAGCAAATATTTATCACCATGAACTTGCAACGTGAAGGCGAGACATTGTTCAATGTGAGCATGAAACTTCGCGGCTCGGAACTGACTGGCCGCCAGGCAAATTTAATTCCGTTTAAGTATCCACTAATGTGCGTCAAGGTGTTCACGGCAATTTACTGGCAAGCTTTTAAACTTTGGTGCAAGAAAATTCCATTTTTTGATCATCCGCGCCTGTCTGTTCAATCCAGTGATAAAGATAGACATAGCAATGGCTAAGAACTTAAATTCCATATTCGCACCACTGCAAGTTGCACCTGCAATGCAGCCGGCAAGTTTTCGTCACCGCTGGTTTCGCAACAGGGTCCATGCGCTGTTCGATCAGCTGAGCAACGGTCAGATTATCATCAGTGATCCACTTGGCACCAAAGAGTTTGGCGAAGCCGGAAGTGACCAACGCTGTCACATCAGAATTGCCGATATCAGCACCTACAACAAGATCGCATTTGGCGGCAGCAATGGCTCAGCAGAAGCCTATCTGCAGGGACTGTGGAGCTGTGACAACCCTACCAGCTTGATGCGTATATTCCTGCGTAACCGGGCTTCGCTGACACAAATGGAATCGGGCCTGGCTCATTTTCTGCAACTCCTTCTGAAAGTCTGGCATCTGCTGAATCGCAACTCCAGGACAGGTAGCCGTCGCAACATTGCCGCTCACTACGATATAGGTAACGAATTCTTTCGATTATTCCTGGATCAGCACATGATGTATTCCTCAGCCCTGTATTATGG
>JAHHOC010000283.1 GCA_018677115.1 Arenicella sp.
AGGAGTTTCGCACCAATCGTTTGCGCAATGCTTCCATCGCCTTTGTCCTCGCCATTGGCCTTGTGTTGTTCAGCGACCTGCCGTTGGCGCTGGCCTTAATGGTCGGCGCGGTCGGCATGGTAGTGGGTAAGGTGCTGGATATTGAAGAGGCGTACCGGGCAGTGAGCTGGCAGACCGTATTTCTGCTTGCCTGCCTGATTCCACTCGGTCTGGCCATGGAGCAGTCCGGTGCAGCAGCGTGGATAGCTGCACATGCGGTAACGCTGATGGACGGGTTGCCGGTATGGGTTATCCATTTGTTGTTGGCCATAATTGCCACCGTGTTCAGTCTGGTGATGTCTAACGTGGGCGCGACCGTGTTATTGGTACCGCTGGCAATCCAGATTGCCCTCGCAGTGGGCGCCGACCCGGCTATTTTTGCGCTGACTGTGGCACTATCCACATCAAATTCATTTCTTATCCCTACTCATCAGGTGAATGCACTGATAATGGGGCCTGCGGCATACACGGTCAGGGATTTTATGCGCGCGGGTGTTGGTATGACCATTCTGTTCCTGGTGGTCATGTTGCTGATGTTAAATATTTTCTATATGTAGGGTGTTAGCTTATGTGCCGATTTAAGGCCTTCAGTGTTATCGTCATTATTGCGCTTGTTTCCGCCTGCGGAAGCGGCGGCAGTTCCTCCGGAGCCGGTGTTGAGCCGACTCAGCCTGGTCAGAACATTCCACAGAATTTCATTGGTGTGTATCAGGGCCAGGTAAACCTCAGATTGGAGGCCATCGGCCTGTCGGAAACTGATTCGTTTCCGATCACGATCACCGTGTTTGCCGACGGCACAGTTCGGTTTGACGGCGATGATCCGGATGAATCATTTACTGTAGGCCTGACCAATGCTGGCGATTTTGCCGGCAATCTGAGCATCAGCGAGGACGAGTGCAGCGGGCAACTGGCAGTCACCGGGCAGGTTGATGGCAGCACTGCCAGTGGCGTAGTTGAGGGAGAAGGGGAGTGCCGGATACAAGGCCTGGATTTGGACGTTGAGCTGAGCGGAGATTTTAACGCGACAAAAGGCTAGGTACAGGCCTGATGGCGCTTGCGTCAGCCAATCGCGATCAGTGCATCCAGTTCCTGTTTTAGTTTCCCCAGAATTTCGTCATAGCCATAGGCGCCCAGCTTTTCACCGCGGCGTTTCAAATTCACCTGCTTTGGCCCGCACCACAGGCCTAAATCAGCATCGTCGGTCTCACCGGGGCCATTAACCCGGCACCCCATCACTGCAATGGTCAGGTTGTGCTCCTCGGCGTATCCGGTCATTTCCTTGACATCCTGGGCCAGCTCGATAAAGGCCTCATTTTCCACCCGGGAACAGCTCGGGCAACTGATGATATTTAATTTATCAGGATCGAAAGCTACCACGCTGCGAACTCGGCCGGCATATATATCGGCGATTATTTCGTGCCCTGCGTCGACTTCATCGGCTTTTATTTTGTTGGGCAGTGTCAGTGAAACGCGAACCGTATCACCGATTCCCCTGCTGATTAATTGCTCAAAGGCAATGCGCGTCTTGATCACACCCATCGGCGGCATGCCCGCTTCGGTAACACCCAGATGCAGTGGCACATCGGGTCTCTGGTCAGCAAAGCGGATGTTGGCAGTAATGACTTTCTGTGGGTCTGAATCCTTTAGCGACACACAGTATTGTGTGAAACCAATGGAGTCGAGGTAGGCACAGTGTTCCAGTGCGCTGTCCAGCATCGGTGATACTGAATCGCGAGGGTCGTATTGCGCCAGTTTGTCGGGATCGACAGAGCCACAATTGACACCTACACGCATTGCACAGTTGTGTTGCCCAGCGAGGTCTGCAAGGTAGCTTACTTTCTGCTGCCAGGTTTTTTTCTTTTCATGATGAAAAAGGTGGCCCGGGTTGTAACGGATCTTGTCCACATGGGGGGCGACCAATGCCGCCATACGATAGTTTTCCTGCAGATCCACCGATAGATTTGCGTCGGTGGCTTTGCGGATTTCAATCAGCGCGGCAGCATCTTTCTTATTATCGACTGCAATCCGCACCACGCCTGCGTTACGCTGCTGCAGGGCATTGGTCTGCGCAATTGTGGCATCAATGTCCTGAGTCCTTGTAGCGCACATGCTCTGTACCACAATCGGTTGCTCGTTGCCGATGCTGGTATTGCCGATGAATACTTCGCGGGTGTTGTTGCGGCTTATCTTCACGATCTGAATAAAATGCGGCCCCGGAGGGTCTGGAATGCAGCAGTATTCTACTCCACTGGCTACTGCATGTTGAGGCTCTCGCTGACTATTTTTGTGCCAAAATAACCGAGCAGGATCAGCAAATAACCGCATACGGTCCAAACCGCCGCCTGCGTGCCGCGTAATCCACTGCTGAACCGTCTGTAAAGCAGCAGGGCAAATACTGCCCAGCCCATCAAAGCCAGCACCGTGTGGTGCTCAAATGTAAAAGGCTGGCCATAAATCTGCTGGCTGAAAATCAGCCCGCTCAACAGCGTTACAGTCAACAGCAGGAAGCCCGCCGCTATCAACCGGAACAATAATTTTTCCATGGTTTGTAGCGGTGGCAAGGCCATTAACAGGGCCGGATTAGTGCGTTTCTTGATCTGTCTTTCCTGATAAACAAACAGCAGCGCCTGGATGGCGGCAATGGTGAGTAGCGAGTAGGCGACGATAGACACCAGTATGTGAGCATTCATAGCCGTGCTGTGGTTGATTGATGTTATTGGTTCGCTGTTCCAGATATGGGCAAAACCAAGGCTTGCAGCACCGAGTGGGAACACCAGTATGCCAAGCCGCATAACCGGCATAAACAGGCAGCAGAGCAGGAAGATACCGGTGACTATCGCGCTGACCAGCACAAGCATTCCACTGACGCTGAAATCAACCCCGCTGACGGCGCGAAATGTTGCGACACAGATAAATAAATGCACCGCAAAAGCGAAAATTGCCGGCAAAAAGGAGCGCAGCGTGGCATCGATGTCATCTTCACTGTCGATATGGGTCTGTAGCCGACGCACAATCATAAAACTGGAGGCGAAATAGGCGATGAATGCGACTAATGTCAGGAGAGCAATGGACATATAAAACGGCAGCTGATCTTGGGTGCGGTTTGCCTACGAAGCGAGTAGAATATCATATCCCAAAGCAACCCGGATCACGCACGGACTATTATGTTTGAACAACTCGGTGACCGCCTGCAAGGCACCTTTAAAAAACTTCGCGGCCAGGCCCGGTTGACCGAGGATAATATCGCTGACGCTATGCGCGAAGTGCGCATTGCCCTGCTGGAAGCGGATGTGTCTCTGCCGGTGGTGAAATCATTTGTCGCCAGGGTTAAAGAAAAGGCCCTGGGTACTGATGTGTCCAAGAGTCTGAACCCTGGGCAGATGGTGATCAAGCTGGTGCAGGATGAGTTGGTGCAACTTATGGGGGCAGCCAATGATGCTTTGAACCTGGCACAGACACCACCCGCGGTAATCCTGGTTGCTGGATTGCAGGGCGCCGGCAAAACCACCACCGTAGCCAAACTGGCCAATTTATTAAAACAGCGCGAACGAAAACGGGTGATGGTAAGCAGTGCGGATATTCATCGCCCGGCGGCGATTGAGCAGCTGCGCACGCTGGCTGAATCGATTGACGTCGCGTGGTGCCCGAGCAGCGCCGATCAGAACCCGGTGACGATTGTCGAAAATGCGTTGACCCAGGCCAGGAACGCAGTGATGGATGTGTTGATTATCGATACCGCCGGCCGATTGCATGTTGATGGAGAGATGATGGCGGAAATACAAAGGGTGCATGCCGCCGCCAAGCCCATAGAAACTTTGTTCGTGGTCGATAGCATGACCGGCCAGGATGCGGTCAACAGCGCCCGGGCATTTGATGAAGCGCTTCCCCTCACCGGCATAATCCTGACTAAAACCGATGGCGACGCACGCGGCGGCGCGGCATTGTCGATAAGGGAGGTCACTGGCAAGCCGATCAAGTATCTCGGCACCGGTGAGAAAATTGATGGCATTGAAGCCTTTCACCCGGAGCGGATAGCATCGCGGATTCTGGGGATGGGCGATGTGATGACGCTGATTGAGGAAGCCGAGCAAAAGGTTGATAAAACCAAGGCAGAGAAGCTGGTTAAAAAACTCAAGAAAGGCAAGGGCTTTGACCTCGAAGACTATCGTGATCAGGTAATGCAGATGAACAGCATGGGCGGTATAGAAAGCTTGATGGGCAAGTTACCCGGCATGGGAAATTTGAACCTGCCCAGCGGTGCCATGGGTGGCATGATGGGTGATATGAACAAGAGTGTGGCTATCATCAATTCAATGACCGCCAAAGAGAGGCAGTTTCCGGCATTGATCAAGGGTGGCCGCAAAAAGCGTATTGCCGCCGGCTCGGGCACGCAAATTCAGGATGTAAATAAAACCCTGAAGCAGTTTACCCAGATGCAGAAAATGATGAAGAAGATGGGTGGCAAAGGTAAATTAGCGAACAAAATGATGGGCGCTATGGGGGGCATGCCCGGCGGCGGCAAATTTCCACCGGGTGGAATGGGCGGTGGCGGGATGCCGTTTTAACTGTCCTCCCGGGTCAGGTACAGAATCAACGCGCAGGCCACCCACACGCCGCAGGCCATAAAAAACAAAGCCCCACCGTCAGTATTGCCGGCGGCATCGACTACCCGGTTCACACCCAGCGGGGTGAACAGGTGGAAAAATATGGCTCCTGAGATTACCAGCAATCCGAGCAATGCACCGATGCGCCGGGTAGCTGCAATGATGAGTAACACACTCGCGATCAACTCGGTAAAGCCAACCGCATAGCCACCTACTGACTCGAAAGCGGGTGCAATGAATCCCAAGCCAACGGTGGTCATCCACGCCGCAATGGTGGAAAAAATGATGTCAGTTTCTTCGGAACCGGTGAACTTGAAGAACAGCGATTGCACGAACACAAATATTACGTAGGCGATCAGTAAGTACAAAAAACCTTTCTTAGCGGTCATGGGGGATTTCTCGATTCTATTTATTCTGGTAAATCAGCACCTTAAAGGGTACCTCAGGGGATTATTGTTTGCTCTATATTTCTATTTAAATTCAAAAACTTAACAACGCTGGTGCACTTACAAACGCGAACCGTTGATATTTAGACCAGAAATTCGGGCAAATTGTTGCAAAATCCTTTTCTTTACAACGTTTAAGGGCTAAAATCGCGCGCCTTTACGGTATTCACTGGCTTAAATGATCATGTCAGCGAACCAAATCATATCAGATATCCGGTGAATCACATTCACTGAATAAAACAGAGTATTCATAGTTATGGTAACAATTCGTTTAGCTCGCGGCGGCGCCAAGAAACGGCCCTTCTTCGGAATTATGGTGGCCGACCAGCGACGTTCGCCACGCGGTCGTTTTATTGAGCGTGTCGGCTTTTTCAACCCGCGAGCTGTTGGCGGCGAAGAGCGCCTGCGTATCGACACCGAGCGTGTTGATTACTGGATCAGCAAGGGCGCGCAGCCCTCTGACCGAGTCGCTTCATTGATTAAGCAATTCGCCAAGGGCCCCGAGGCCCAGGAGGCTGAGAAAGCCAAGCGCGAAGCCGCAATCGAAGCAAAAAAACAAGAGGCTGCCCAGGCTGAGGCTGCTAAGGTGGCTGAACAGGAGAAGTCTGAAGCTGAGGCAGCAAAAGCGGCCGAAGCTGAGCAGGCTGCTGCCGAAGAGTCGGCCTCCGAAGAGTCGGCCTCCGAGGAGTCGGCCTCAGCAGAATCAGCTACAGATGAGGCAGCTACTGAAGACGCGGCGGCAGAACAAGATGCTGCTGATCAGGCAAAAGCAGAACAGCCGGTCGAAGAAGCAGTTGAAGCCGACCAGGGTGACAAAACCGCAGAGTAGTATTGCCAGCATGTGCATGATTGGGATTGAGCGCCAATGCACATAGAACTGGGCAAAGTTGTTGGAGTGTGGGGTGTAAAAGGCTGGATCAAGCTGCATTCCTATACCCGTAAACGTGGTGATATCGCTCACTATCAACGCTGGTTTCTGAACAGCGAGGCCGCACCAGGTGAGCCACTGGAGTACCAGGTAGTTGATTGCAGAGAACAGGGCCAGGGTATTGT
>JAHHOC010000319.1 GCA_018677115.1 Arenicella sp.
CATAAAAGCGCATCAGATGGCGATGATGGCCGGTTTGAGTGCCGCATTGACTTCAATCATGGAAGAGTTTGAGCCGGATAACCTCGAAGACAGGTTCCACAAAAACCTCAAACACAGCCCGATGGCGGCGTTGCGGGGAAAAGCCAAGTACTGGGAAATGTATGAGGAGTATTATCAACAGATTTCAACCGAGGCAAAATCCAATATACTGGCTTTATACGGTGAGGAATTTGCCAAGGCTTATCAGGATCAGATAGACAAGTTATCCTGATACAAAACCATTGCGTGATCGTTGCGCCTAACGCTCGTCATTAAGGACAGCCATGATTAATCGATACTTTCGCTTTGGCATTGCCATTTTCCTGATGTGTGCTTTGACCGCATGTGCCAGTAAGCCGCCGGAACCCGTTAAAATGAAGGCGCAGATCATTGCGTCGGAGACACTGAATCCGGATCGCAACGGAATTTCCAAGCCTGTGGTTGTGCGCATCTATCAGCTAAAAACGCCGGGCACATTTCAGGGGGCCGATTTTTTCTCGCTCTATCGTGACGCGGATGCGGTGCTTGCAGCGGACTTGTTGTCCTCCCAGGAAATCATGATGCAGCCTGGCAGCAGCAAGCAGTTGGAGGCAGAATTCGATCCCGCTGCGCGCGTCATCGGCGTGCTGGCGGCGTTTCGGGATATAGAAAACGCCATTTGGCGGACGTCACTGGCCTTGCCGGAAGATAAACTCATCAAGTTTTTTGATAAACGACAAATGCTCGTCAATCTCGAGGATCGCACGATCACTTTGAAGTTTGACGAGCCCCCGGAATAGCCAGCAAAGACAAAAAACCAGAATAAAGCGGAGAACTGCATGTCGTGGAACAACAAGGTCGTTTGGTCTGAGGGGTTGTTTTTAAGGCCCCAGCATTTCCAGCAACACGACCGCTATATCGAACACTATGTAGAGCAGCGGTGTGCCAACCTGCGACCTGCCGCATGGGGTTTAAAACACATAAAAATAGATAACGAGCTATTGGCGATCGGCAAGTTTAGTATCGCGTCGGCCAGCGGCGTATTTCCGGATGGCACACCATTTAATATTCCGGATGATTATGCGCCGCCAGCGCCGATGGATGTTTCGGATGACATGCGCAATACGGTCGTTTATTTATGCTTGCCAGCGCGCCGGCCGGGAACGTTGGAAGTGGATGACGGGGATGATGCGGAGGGCCTGGCGCGACTCTCGTCACGCGAGTACGACGTGCGCGATGCGACCCGGCAAACGGTCGATACAGCGGTGGTCCAGGTGGGCAATTTGCGTCTTCGTTATCTGTTGCAAGCGGAACCGCGTGGCGAATATGCCTGTCTTGGTGCAGCCCGAATCGTTGAAGTGCGCAGCGACAAACAGGTGATGCTCGACGACAGCTTTATTCCACCGGTGCTTGATTGCCTGGCGGCCGATCAACTGGCCGGGTTTGTCAACGAACTGCAAGGATTGCTGCATCATCGGGGCGAGGCCCTGGCAGCACGCGCAACCAGCTCCGGGCGTGGTGCCGGCGAGTTGGCTGACTTTTTGATGCTACAGGTTGTTAACCGTTACGAACCGCTGGTGGCACACCTGGCGCCACTGGCGAACCTGCATCCGGAAACGCTGTATCGTGAAGTGGTCCAGATCGCCGGTGAGCTTGCAACGTTTACTGCGTCCGGCAAGCGTGCACCGCAATTTCCCTCTTATCGCCATGATGATTTGCAGGCTACTTTTGCGCCGGTCAAAGATGCACTGCGTGAGTCTTTGAGCATGGTGCTGGAACAAAATGCAGTGTCGATTCCGCTCAAAGAACGCAGTTACGGGATACGTGTAGCGCACGTGGCCGATCGCACCTTGCTGGGAGATGCCTCATTTGTACTGGCAGTGGCGGCGGATATGCCCACCGAACAGATTCGCAAATCTTTACCTATGCAGATCAAGATCGGCGCGGTGGAACGCATCAAGGAGTTGGTCAATTTGCAGTTGCCAGGCATTCAGATTCGGCCGTTACCAGTGGCGCCGCGGCAAATTCCCTATCACACGGGCAATGTTTATTTTGAGCTGGATCGCACCAACAAGCTGTGGGAAGAGCTCACCAAGTCCGGTGGGTTTGCCATGCACCTGAGCGGCGACTTTCCAGGTATCCAGTTAGAGTTCTGGGCAATCAGGGGCTAAGCGGATGACCACTGACGATCCGTTTTTTGGCGATGACGACAGCGACCGAACGGTACTAAAACCAACGCCGGGCGGACGTCGCAGTTCTGCGCCCAAACCCTCAACACCGCAGCCGCCGCCACCGCGAACCCCTGCGCCTGGTGGCGCAGGTGGTCCGCCGCGTCGGGCCAGTGCGCCACAAGTGGTAACGCCAGGATTGAATCCGCTGGTGGATTCGGCCAGCGCGTTGTTAGCCCTGGCCGGGCAGCTAAAAAATAGCGTGTCGCACCCTGACCCCGGTGGTTTGAATCAGCATGTCGCCGCCGAAATCAAACAATTTGAGGAAACCGCTCGCCAGCGGGGCTGCAAACCTGAATCGGTTCTTGCCGGTCGCTATG
>JAHHOC010000329.1 GCA_018677115.1 Arenicella sp.
GTGCCAGATAACGTCTGGGCGGCGCAAGCCGACGGCCAGTGCAGCAGAAAGATACCGCTTCTTTAGGGAAGTAAGGGTGAAATGGTGCGGTAAGAGCGCACCGCGCAAGTGGTAACACACGCGGCAAGGTAAACCCCACTCGGAGCAAGACCAAATAGGAGTTCATTCAGCTTCGGCTGTAAGGCGCGGCCCGCGCTGGACTCGGGTAGGTTGCTTGAGGCAGGTAGCGATGCCTGTCCTAGATGAATGACTGTCCTTGACAGAACCCGGCTTACAGGTTGGCTTTCATTATTCCGTTTGTCCCCTCGATGTAATTGTTCATCGAGGGGTCGAACCGGTGTTCAGTTTGATTCGCTGAGGGCTCGCTTTTTATTTTGCTTAATCGCTCGGATTTTCCGGTTCCCGATGGGCTGAAGCAGAGGTAACTTCGCTTCGCTGATGGCTCTTTTTATTTAATTTGTCCCTTCGGTATTATTTTTCGTCCAGGGATTAAACCGGTGTCGTCCGGTTTGTTCAGTTGAGGGCTCTCTCGTAGATCAGGATTTCTGGAACAGCATTTTTGATTCGATCACTGTGATGGCACTAAAAAACACGCAAATTTCTGCCAGGCTTGATTTATTGAAATTTCCCTGAGTTTTCAATGTTTAACCAAATAAAAATCAGCCGATTAGGCGCTTTTTTGCTAAACTCCAGTAAAAATAAGGACTTAGGGTTGTTGTTTTAAAACACTGTTTTGGGTTGATTAGTTAAAGTATAACATTAACTAAGCGCGTTAAGTCTAAGCAAGGGGCACGCTAACTTACTGAAAGAAAAAGGTTTTCTTGGTCAATTTGTAGTTGACACCCCGTAGCAAGTCATGGATAGTGGCAAATTGTGGGAATTTGTGGGAAATCGTGTAAAAAAATAGCTGTTTCCCGGCTGATTTTAACAAAAAACAAAGACTCAATGGGTGCAGTGAACCGTGGCAAGAGGAAGTAACAACATCAGTCTTGATGCCAAGGGGCGGATATCGATTCCGACCAAGCATCGCGACGACCTGCTGCGCATATCCGAAGGACAGATGGTGGTGACCATCAGCCCCAATGAGCGCTGCCTGTGGCTATACACATTGACTGCCTGGGAAGCGGTGGAACGCAAACTGGTTTCTTTACCAACCCTGAATGCGCAGACCCGAAAACTGAAACGCATGTTGATTGGCCATGCTGATGATTGCACGATGGATGGCAACGGCCGCATTCTTTTGCCGGCGCCGTTACGTGAATTTGCCATGCTGGGCAAGAAGGCCGTATTAGTGGGTCAGGGAGACAAATTTGAAATCTGGGATGAAGTGCAGTGGAATGCGCACCGCGATTCCATTTTGTCAGTAGAGCTGGATGAATCGGCCTTACCGGCCGAGCTCGAATCACTGTCCTTCTAGAGCAGCACAACCATGACACACAGTGCCGTTCACATCCCTGTCTTAAAGCGAGAGGCCCTCGCCGCATTGCAGGTGCAAAATGGCGGAATATACCTTGATGCCACGCTGGGTCGCGCCGGTCATGCGCGCGCGATTGCCGCAGAGATGGGCGAGCGTGGCCGGCTGATCGCGATGGATCGTGACCTGCAGGCAGTCGAATTCGGACGTAAGCTATTCGAGGACGATGCACGGGTGCAGGTATTGCATGGTGAATTCCGCCGCATGGCAGAACTTCTGCATGAGTTCACCGAGTTCAACAAGGTGGATGGTGTGCTGATGGATCTGGGCGTCTCGTCGCCGCAGCTTGATGAGGCCGAACGTGGTTTCAGCTTTATGCGTGACGGGGAATTGGATATGCGCATGGACCCTAGCCGCGGTGAATCGGCTGCACAATGGCTGGCGCGGGTGGACGAGCCCGACCTGGTTAAAGTGCTATTTGAACTAGGTGAGGAAAAATTCGCACGCCGCATCGCCAAGGCCATTGTGCTTACACGGGAACAGTCAAAAATAGATAGTACCCTGCAACTGGCGTCGATTATCGAACAGAGTATTCCGCGCAAGGACAAACACAAGCATCCGGCTACACGCACGTTTCAGGCGATACGCATATATGTTAACCAGGAGCTGGATCAAATCAGCGCAGCTTTACCGCAGGCGGTGGAATTGTTGAACGCCGGCGGGCGTCTGGCGGTAATCAGTTTTCACTCGCTGGAAGACCGTATCGTCAAACGGTTTATGCGTGACCTGTCGACCCCTGACCTGCCACCGAAGAATATTCCTGTGCCGGAAGAGGCTTACCTCACACCGTTAAAGTTAGTTAGCCGCGCGATCAAGCCGGGTGCTGACGAGGTCGCCGCTAACCCGCGCGCCCGCAGTTCGGTGTTGCGGGTGGCGGAACGCACGGAGGTGGACTATGCGCGATAGCGTCATGTGGTTCCTGGTTACCAGCACGGTGCTTACTGCCCTGTCCATGGTGTATGTGCGTCACCAGCATCGCATCGCCTATTCGGTTTTCCAGCTTGAAGAAGCCCAGCGCGATACGCTAAACGATGAGTGGGGCAAGCTGTTGATTGAGGAAAACCTGTGGGCCTTCCCGCACCGCATTGAGAAAGATGCCACACAGCGCCTGGCGATGCGTGCCCCGCAAAGCGTGGACATTGAATATGTTGGCCTGCCCGGTGAATTCACGGAGGTAGTCAATGGCTCGCGCTAAGAGCAAAGTCGCAGCGCGCCGCCGTTCGCAGGAGGACCTGATAATCCCGGTGTCAACCTGGCGCTACAGTTTTATAGCGTTGATTTTTGGTGCTGCCTTTATTGCCTTGATATCGCGCGCCGTATACCTGCAGGTCATTGATACCGAGTATCTCCAGTCTCAGGGTGATGCGCGTTACCTGCGGGTACAGACTACCCAGCCGACGCGGGGCATGATTCTTGACCGCAATGATCAGCCTCTGGCTATC
>JAHHOC010000339.1 GCA_018677115.1 Arenicella sp.
GCGTTCCCGCCACCGAATCAGCCCCCGGTGTGGAATCCACCATTTCAATTGCGCGGCCTGGATGACCTGGTATTTGATGAAGCGGGCGGCATGTGGTTCACCGATTATGGCAAACAACGCACCTACGATAAGGATATTACCGCTGTGTATTACGCCACACCCGATGGCAAATCTATAAAGCAGATGATTTACCCGCTTAACTCACCAAACGGTATTGGATTGTCGCCCTGCGGCAAGAAACTGTACGTCGCTCTTACCTTTGCCGGCAAGGTTGTCTGGTACGATATCCCGAAACCAGGGGTGATCAAGCCAAACCCGGCGTCACTGGACGGTTCACACTTATTGTCAGCCGATCTCCCCGGCCAATCAATGCTGGACTCGCTGGCTGTCGACAGTGAGGGCAATGTTTATGTGGCGACCATGCTGCCAGATGGATTAAATCCGATGTCGAATGGCGGTATATCAATCATCTCTCCGGATGGCGATGTCGAATTTGTGCCGATAAAGTTGCCAAATGGTGAATTTGCGCCCATGCCTTCTAATATTTGTTTCGGAGGCGACGACATGAAAACGGCTTTTATTACCTGTGGCGCATCAGGTTACCTGATCAGCATGCCCTGTTCGATTTCGGGCCTGGAACTGAATTGCAACGGCAGTCACTTTGATGCAAGCAAGCTCAAAGCCAACTTAGACAATAATGGAGCAGGGTCATGAGTGAACATTTTATAAAAAGAGTAATAGATCGCATAATTAGCTGGATCGGCAAGCTGCTACGCTGGACCGGCCGACAGATTCGCAAGATATTTTCGTGGAAAGGGTTTCTCAAGACGGTGGGTGCCTTGCTGGTACTGATCGTGGTCGGCGCCGTTGGGTTTCTCTGGTATATCTCGAACTATCCCAACATTCCGCCCTATACCGAGATCACCGAATACCGCTTATTGAATCCAAGCGAGGAGGCCACCTGTCCAAATCCCAATGCTACAGGCGATGATGACAAGCTGATCCCCAGTTACCAGGGTTGGTGCAATGATATGCGCCAGACCTATTACCGCACCCCGCAGGGCACAGATTTTTTCGGACTGCAATATGACTGGATGACGGCGCTGGAGAAACCCGTCGGTAAGGACCCGTTGGTCACCCGTGAATACATGCAGCAACTTGGCTACATATATGATCCGATGAAAAAGCCGAACGAGAACAACCCTAATGATCTGCCGGTAGGCCTGACCTGGCACTATGATAAAGATAGCGGAGCCAAGATACTGGATGTCAGTTGCTCGGCCTGTCACTCGGCGCAGCTTACTTACCGCGGAACGTCATTGGTCATTGACGGTGGGCCCGGCGGTCATGCCTTGCCTTCCCTGGACCTGACGCAGTTTCTTGCCAATAGCTTTGCATCACTGGGCACCACCTACATTAATCCATTCAAATTTGGTCGCTTCGCGCGCAAGGTGTTGAAGGATGTGCCGCAATCAGAGTACCGGGCCAAAAAGAGACAGCTGCGTAAAGACACCTGGAATGCGATGAAAGCAGCCGCGGTGTACTACTGGTACAACCGCAATCTGTACCCCACCACCGAAGGATACGGGCGAACCGATGGTCTTGGCCGCATCGCTAACACGGTCTACGGCGATTACCTGAGTCCTAAAAATTATAAAATTGCCGATGCGCCAGTCAACTATCCGCATGTATGGGACATATGGGCTTTTGACTGGGTGCAGTGGATGGGGTCGGTGCGCCAGGCTATGGCACGTAATGTGAACGAAGCCATGGGCACCCGCGCCAAGGTAAACCTGGTGCACGCGACCGACCTCTACGATAACTCGGTAATGATGCCGGAAGTGCATTGTATTGAAACCACATTGCAGCACCTCAAGCCGCCGACATGGCCGACCGATCTGTTCGGTGAAATTGATCAGGATCTTAAAGCAGAGGGAGAGAAAATATTCGGTGAGGTATGCGAAACCTGCCATGGTCCATTCCCCCGCAATGCCCCCGGCATAGGGCCTGATGCGGGGATGATTGATTATTCGCAAACTGGCAAGAATCACAACTGCACCACCTGCCATGGTCCGTTTATGACCGGCGATAAGGGTCAGTTAATCGATCTGCTTGCAAAGCCGCGTCATCCGGTGCCCCTTGGGCCGACTTGGGGGCCGGAGAAACCAGGGTGGGAAGATCAAACCGCGCGCGGCGGCTACTGGGAGATGATTCATATCCCGCTGAATTACATCGGTACCGATCCGACCTCGGCGCTGAATATGATTAACAATAAGTTCGATTTAACCCCGCTGATTGATCTCGTGAAGAAAAATCAGGAAGGAGGAGAGGGCCTGAACACGGTATTGCGACTACCTGATCCCAAGGCGATACCCAATCCCAGCAAGACCGGATTTGCCGAGGGCCTGCAATATATTGGTGGTGAAGTGCGCTGGAAGCAGTACCGTGAATGGAATCTTTCTACTGGTTACGAAGGCCAGGTGACAGATGAGAATGCAGTTGCTGACCTGGATGGATTCGGTGAACTGGATAATCCATATCCCTGGCGCGCCTACCGGCCCCGCCCGCTGGAAGGAGTCTGGGCGACCGCACCGTTCTTGCATAACGGATCGGTGCCAAGCATCTACCAATTGCTGTTACCGGTAGAAGAGCGCGACGAGGTGTTCTATCTCGGCAGGAAAGAGTATGACCCTGAGCATCTCGGGTTAGTGGTTAAAAAGTTCAAGGGAGCATTCGAGTTTGATACCAGTCAAACTGGCAACTCCAACCTTGGGCATGAATTTAACGACGGCTTATGTGGCGACGGTGTGATCGGTTATGCCATTAAGGATCGACCGGGTTATTGCCGGCAGTTTAACGAGCGTGAACGCATGGCAATCCTGGAATACCTGAAGGTTCATTCAGATGGTCAGCGGCCCAATCCGGAATCCGAACCGCATTGCATTAACAGTAGTTGGCCAGAAAAGCCGGAGTCAACCAAGACGGCTACCGATACTAACCAAACCGAGGGGAATTCATAATGTGGCAGACTATTAAAAAGTGGTGGCATAAGATTTCCAGGTTTGTTGTCAAATGGTTGAAAAGGCTTTTCTACCTGGTGCTGGCTTATGCGGTATTGGCGTTGGT
>JAHHOC010000341.1 GCA_018677115.1 Arenicella sp.
ATTCTTTTTGGCCCTGTCCCGTGTCCAGTAAGACAGTAAATAGGTCGGGAAGCTGGCGTCACAAATAGTACCAACGTGCGCCCCGCCATCCGACAAGCCGGGCAATGCCTTGGGATGCTGCAGCATAGTGTAGATATTGTCGTAGTTCATTTCCGTGTAGTTAAACACCGGATAGTAAATCAGCGCATATCCGTCATCTTCCAGTAAGGTGTCATAGGTCTTATTCCAGATATCCACGCCGGCAGCGCGGGCTTTGCCCGCTAATGAAGTCTCGTTACCCTGTTCATAATCCACCCGGCCGTCATTATCGAGCTTGAATAACTTTTCTGCCAAAGCCTCGAATTGACCTATCATCATATCCACCATCGGAGGCACCGAAGAACCGGGGCCCGATAGTTGCACCGGGGTTTCGGACAGCATTTGCTTTTTAAAATCCGGATTGCGCATGATTTCCACCCGCTCGGCCAGCGGCAAGTGGCTTATTTTCAAATAGCTGGGGAATCCCATCAGCGGATGGAATGTACAGTTCAATCCTACAAATACACCTATCGCCCTGGGAGCAACCTGCAGGTTTATATCCAGCCCTTCAGCATTTAACCGATCACTTTGCTTGATGATCTTGAGCCAGTCATCGGGGGCAAAATCCCGCTGCATCAAGGACATCGACCCCGGGCGACCGCCGCTGGCACGGAAATACGCTTCCATCAGTTCAAATTCCTTATCGAAATTGTCTTGCGGACGCACCATGTCAAAATCGTTAACCGCCTGCAGCACGCCATAATCCAGCCCTTGAAATGCCTGGGCAATCCCCACCAGTTCCTCTTTACCTGCTTCGCTGGCCGGGGTCCAATCACCATCTGCAGTCTTATGTGAATCACTGCGGCCGGTGGAGAAACCTATGGCACCCGCCTGCATTGCTTCACGCACCAGATTCCGCATGGTGGTTATTTCGTCATCATTGGCAGCCTGGTCGGCAATTGCCCGCTCACCCATGGCGTAAATGCGCAGCGGATCGTGCGGCACCATAACAGCGAAATCTATGGTGTGAGGCCGTTTCTCAATGGCATCCATATATTCCGGGAAGCTCTCCCATTCCCACTGAATACCTTCGTGCAGTGCGGTGCCGGGAATATCCTCCACGCCTTCCATTAACTTTATCAGGGTGTCGCGATCGTGCTTGCGACAGGGTGCAAACCCGACACCACAATTACCCAGGATAGCAGTTGTAACCCCATGATTTACTGAAGGTTTTAGTTCCTCATCCCAGGACACCTGGCCGTCATAATGCGTGTGCACATCAATAAAGCCCGGAGTCACTATGGCGCCTTCGGCGTCAAAAGTTTGCCTGGCTGGCCCTTGGCATTCACCCAGTTCAACTATTTCACCCGACGAAACCGCGATATTGGTTTTTTGTGGTGCTCCACCCCCGCCGTCGTATACCAGGCCATTTATTATTTTCAGATCGTACATGTTGAGTAAATGATTAGTTCAGATGCGTGGTAATTTATCACAGTCCAGCAGATTATCGATCGGAATATCGGAACAGCGCAACGACTCCAAGCCCCGCAACAATGTGCCAGGTTCCCCACAATCCGGCTACCGCTGCCGCACCGCCCAATCCACCCAACTGAGTAAGCAGGATGACTATGCCCAATCCTGAATTCTGTATGCCGATTTCAAATGTCAGAGCCCGTTGATCGCGGACACTCGCTGAGCAAAACCTGGCGATCAAATTGCCACAAACAAACGCCAGCGCGTTATGCAACGCCACAATACCGAGCAAACTGGCACCAAGAATCACAAATACTTCCCAATACCTGAAGAAGGTAAATACGATAATCGCGATTAGAAGTAGCGAGGAAAGACTAATTAGTGGCCGCTGAATACGAGCTGAAAATGCAGGCAGAAGAGCGCTGCAGAGCATACCCGATACTAATGGTGCGGCCAGAATAATACTTGTTTGAACAAGAAAAGCGGTCGCCTCAAAGTTTATCGTCGTCAACAGCATGGCAGTGGGTGAATATAGAGAGCTCCAGAAAAGAATTGAAAGCGGCGTGATGAATGCCGCCGCGATGCTTGAAGTGGCAGTGAGGGACACCGATAAAGCGGTATTGCCGCGGGCAAGCAACACCAGAATATTTGAGACATTGCCACCGGGGCAACAGGCAACCAGAATCATACCCAGTGCGACCGAGGGGATTGGTTGCAAGATGAAACACAGGACCAGCGTCAACATCGGCAAGGCAATGATCTGGCCAGCTATGCCTGCCAAAAATACCAGAGGCGTGTTACTGATAGCGCGAAAGTGCTCGACCCGTAAAGTCAGCGCGACTGAAAACATCATCAGGGCAAGCGCTGTGGCCATGGC
>JAHHOC010000360.1 GCA_018677115.1 Arenicella sp.
CGCAAAAAACTTTACTCTGACCCCAATTATTTGACCCCAATTATTATGATAAATGGTGAGAAGCGATTCCCGGATAGACGATGGATGCAGACTGCATTACTGATCGCGGCCATGGTGCCGGTAACCACACTGGCGCTGTATCTCGAGCAACGAACCTTTAACGGCATAAATTTGTGGATTAAACCGCTAAAGTTCCAGACGTCCACCGCCATTCATTTGCTTACCCTGTATCTGGTTGCAACCTTGATGACGGATGTGGCCCGACGCAAAAAATTGCTAATTGGTTTGGTCTGGCTTTCTGCCATCGCCAGCCTGTTCGAAATCTTCATCATAACCCTGCGCGCAAGTCAGGCAACCGCCTCACACTATAACTTCAGTACACCGATGGATAGTTTGATCTACGCATTGATGGGCATTGGGGCCGTATCCATGCTGCTGCCGGCTTGCTACCTTGGCGTACGATTTTTCCGCAACAAAGACGGCTTTAAAGGCGGAACAGGCCTGCACTTTGGAATTGCCATCGGTTTTGTGGGGGCGTTCGTGCTGACGCTGTTGTTTGCCGGTTACATGAGTTCAAGCGGCAGTCACTGGACCAGCGGGCAGGGCACCGATGCTGGAGGATTATTACTAACCGGCTGGTCTCAAACAGGTGGAGACTTAAGACCTGCTCACTTCTTTGCCTTGCACATGATGCAGGTACTGCCAATCGCAGGCTTATTCGGCGACACTCTTTTTAAGGGCGATACCCAAAAAGCAAAATGGCCTGTCTGGATAACTTTGTTGCTTATGGCCGGGTTATCAATTTTTACTTTTATGCAGGCCTTGAATGGTAAGGCGTTTATGGTACTTGGATAAGCGCAATAATTGGGGTCAGAGGGCAAAAATGGGGGCAGGTCCTGCATATTCCCTATTTATGTATTTTGCTAATTCAAGTTTCAAGACCTGACCCTCCTTCACTGATATTTTATTGCCTATGCCGTTGGCTTCTATCTCTTTCTGGATTCGATATCAAACAATGTTCGTAAAACCGAAAACCTGGTGCGCTGTGACCTGCATTTGTGTGTTACTGCTCACCGCGGGTTGTCAGAACGAGAAAGCCGGAGATGACTTCAGCATCACGCTGCGGCTAAGCCACGTGTTCAACGTGAACGAGGAACTGGCGCAGTCGATAGAGCTGGTGGCTGAGCGAATAAACAAAAAGACCAATGGTGCGGTGCGGGTGCTTACCTACCCCGGCGGGCAGATAGCTACCTACAAGGATGGTGTGGAGATGGTGGTGCGTGGTGCGCACTTTATTTCTGTGGAAGATCCGTCGTACATAGGTGATTACGTGCCAGAGTTCACCGCCCTGGTCGGCCCCATGCTCTACAACAACTTTGATGAATACATGGCGCTCATTAAAACACCCTTGGTGGAGGGCTGGCTGGCAAAGCTTGAAGACAAAGGCATCAAGGTGCTTTCGCTGCAGTACATATTTGGTTTTAGAAACCTCATTACCGATAAGGTGGTCACAACGCCCGAGGATTTACGGGGTGTGAAGCTCAGAACGCCCGGCAGCAAGCTGTTTATCAAGACGCTGAATGCTATGGGTGCAACCGCCACGCCCCTGCCCTGGGGAGAAACCTTCAGTGCATTGCAACAAGGCGTTGTGGACGGGCTGGAAGGCTCAGAATTCACCAACCTGGGGACTAAGGTGTATGAAACGGGTAAGAAGAACGTGGCATTTACCAACCACTTCCTGGGCACCTGCGGCGTCTATATTTCCACCGATGTGTGGGCCAAAATCCCTGACAAATACCAACAAATAATACAGCACGAATTTGCCTATGAGGCTGAGCAGATGATTGCGATGCTCAAAGGAAAACATGCGCAGGTGATCAAAGACCTGGAGGCCCAGGGTGTGGCATTCAACCACATAGATCGCGATGCGTTTGAACAACGCACGCTGTCATTGTACGACGGGGAATTGCCAGGCGTGACCGTCGAAATGTACAACCAGATCCAGGCAGAGCTCGAAAAGATCCGTGCGGGTGCGTCAGAATGACCGGCCCTGAGAGCAATCCGGTGCGGCGTTTTTTGCAGAATTTTGAAGAGATTATCTGTGGCTTGTTCCTGGTGACGATGATTGCGCTGGTTATCCTTAACGTGTTTTTACGCTACCTGTTCAGCTATTCCATTTTTTGGGCTGAAGAAGTCGCCACCATTTGCTTCGTCTGGTGTGTATTTATAGGCGCCAGTGCCACCTATAAGCACAAGATGGACATCGGCATTGACCTGCTGGTTAAGAAAACCCCACCTGCGATTGAAAAATCCATTCGCTTTGTGGTCACACTCATTTTACTGGTTCTGAATGGCTACATTTTTTATATGGCTATTGTCTTCACCAGTATCGCCTGGGTGAAGCCTACCGCTGTTCTGGGGGTCAGTTCCGCGGTGGTTAACTCAGCGCTGATTATCGGCTTTGGGCTTATCACCCTGCATACCATCCGATTTTTGTATCGAGACACAGTGGAGCACCTGGCCGGAAGGCAGACACGATGATTTACTTACCAATCCTCCTCGTGTTCCTGCTGTATTTTTCTGGCATACCCATTGCCTATGCGCTGTTCGGCGCCTCGATCTTTTACTTTACGTTCTTCGATGCCGGCATGCCCGCGGACCTGGTGTTACAGAAATTCATCACCTCTGCGGCTTCCTTTCCCTTACTGGCCATCCCGTTTTTTGTTATGGCGGGTTCTGTGATGAATTATTCAGGCATCAGCTCCCGGCTTATGAAAATGGCCGAGGTTTTAACCGGCCACCTTACCGGCGGTATGGCACAGGTCAACGTGGCCTTAAGCACCTTTATGGGCGGAGTGTCGGGCTCTGCCAATGCTGACGCAGCCATGCAGAGCAAAATACTGGTGCCTCAGATGGAAAAACGCGGATATAGCCGGGAGTTTTCAGCGGCGATTACCGCAGCATCTTCTGCCATTTCGCCGGTGATCCCGCCCGGCATTGTGCTGATAATCTATGCGCTGATTGCGCAGGTGTCTGTGGCCAAGATTTTTGTTGCGGGATACGTGCCGGGTTTGATCATGGCTGGCGCCTTGATGCTCACCGTAACAC
>JAHHOC010000388.1 GCA_018677115.1 Arenicella sp.
TTGTGCCATTGCTGGGCTGTGGTGCGGCATTAAGTCTTATCTACCGCGACAGCCGTAAAATCAAGGGACTGGGTATCGCATTGTTTGGTTTTGGTCTGCTGGTGTTTGGTCTGGACCTGATGAAGGACAGCGTTTCCGGACTGTCCGATGTATTTGATCTTGCTACGCTGAAAGGTCAGCCGGCCTGGGTGTACCTGCTTGCCGGCATGGCGCTGGCGGCGATCATGCAGTCCAGTTCGGCAGTAATGATGATTACGCTTTCTCTATTGTATTCTGATGTGGTCACTTTAGTTGACGCAGCAGCACTGGTGATTGGCGCTGATCTCGGCACCACAAGCACTACTGTACTGGGCAGCATTGGCAGTTCATTGGTAAAGAAACAACTGGCCTTCGCTCACGTGTTCTTTAATTTCGTAGTCGACTTGGCGGCATTCATCCTGCTATTGCCGTTGCTGCCCATGTACCTGGATTTTCTGGCTATCGAGGATCCGATGTTCGGACTGGTGGCTTTTCATTCCACCTTTAACCTGATCGGGGTACTTGTATTTGTGCCCGCGTTAAAGCAATACACAAACTGGATACAACGCGTGCTGACGGAAGAACCGGATGCGACAGCAAAATATTTCGAGGTGCCGGTAGAAGTGGCAGATGCGGCGCTGGACAGTTTAAAAAGCGCACTCGCTGAGCTGAATCGACAGGCGATTGAGCTGCACATGCAGGAACTCGATATTACCCCCCGTCAGTTGAAACTTGATGGGATTGAGTTATTAAGCGAGGATGATGGCGACGTCTCGTTTGAGGCGCGCTATGAGTCATTAAAGGAATTTGAAAGTGATTTGATACATTACTCCGATCGCCTGCGACACACCGACATTAACGTTGAACAAGCACAGCAAATCAACCAGATAGTTGACTCAGCGCGTTCTGTGGTTTACGCCAGTAAAACCCTGCAGGACATACGTAAAGATTTCAGCGAACTCAACAGCGCAGCAGTCAATCCGCTGGCACGGGAGTTAGCCCAGGCGCACCACGACTATCTGCTTAGCTTCTATAACTACCTGGTGCCGGTGATGCTGGCGCCACACGAACGCGATTATGTTTTTGAGCGGTGTGACGTGATGCACGACATAAACACCACGCATCATCAGCATGCAAATAACCTGGTTACACGGCATCTCGCCAGCACTGATACCGACCTGCCGCGTGTTTCAACCTGGTTTAACCTCAATCACGAGTTGCATCATTACTCGCGTTACATGATTGCTGCGCTGCGCGCTGCTGTTGATTAGCAAGGTCGCTTATCGTGGTTAGTGTGATACCAGTACTGGAACCTGGCTCTGGCGCAGCAGGCTACGGGTAACGCCACCTAAAACTACTTCGCGGAAGCGGGAGTGACCATAGCCGCCAATTATCATCAGGTCGCAGCCCTGTTCATCGGCGTGACGGCGCAGCGCATCTGCTTCATTTTTCTCATCCTGGCCAAAGGTTTCAGTAAAAAATTCGCATTGCACTCCATGTGCTGAGAGGTAGGCGCTGATCTCCACACCATCGATCAGTTCACGATCCTTATCCTGCTTGCGCACCACGCTGACGATATCCACCTTATCTGCGCCACGCATCAGGCTTAAACTATGCCGAACAGCGCCGACCACTTCTTTGCTGGGTTTCCAGCCTAACATCGGATGGGCACCAAACTTTTCTGCCTCCCAATCCTCCGGCACCACAATGGTCGGTAACCCGGTGTCCATGATCAGGTTATCGGTAAAGTCAGCGTCATTGAAGACCACGCTGGATTCAGTCCTTGGCTGCGTCACGAACAGCAGGTCCGCATACATGGCGGGTGACAACTGGCCCTCTACCTCGGAACTGGTATGCCACTGGGTGTTGCAGTCGAAATCGCCAGTAATACTGTTAAACTCGGCTTCAGCCTTATCGGCGTAACTTTTCTGTAGATCCACGAAGCTCTGTGCAAGATTCAGCGGGTATTCCCCATACACAGTTGCGTAGTTCATGATATCGGGCTTTATAAACAGGCCGGTCAACAGCGCACCATGCTGCGTTGCGAAAGCAGCCGCACTTCTGATCACTGTGCTGTGCGAAAGGTCGCCGTAGAGGTAAACAAGGACGCGCTTGATCATTCTGAGTCTCCTGAAATCATGCAGTTCGGTATAGGCAGTTTAATCAAGTGTTTAGCACGGCCGTTGATTTGGATCAAGCTTGCTAACTTTATCGTCTGCTTCAGGGTAGGTCTTGAGATCATTTAAATTGCCCAAATGTTGATCTGCGTCAAAACCGACTATCTACGGATCACCTACAATTCGTCCATGTGATGAGTAGAGGTTTTGAGTTTGACTTTTGACTTTTGACTTAAGAGGACAAGCAAATGAATCTAGTAAATTATGAACCAATTAGAGCCATGAGCCGGCTGCAAGATGAGATCAATCAATTCTTTCGGCAGGGTGATCATTTACCAGTTTTCGGCGATGGAAGTAGTGTCGAAACCAGTAAGTGGGTGCCGTCGGTGGATATTAAAGACAACGGCGACGAATTTTTAATTAAGGCTGATATTCCGGGCGTAGCTCCCCAGGACATTGATGTAAGCATGGAGAACGGCATGTTAACCATCAAGGGGGAGCGCAAAAGCGAAGACAAGGAAGAGAAAAACGGTTACACGCGGGTAGAGTGCTCCTACGGGTCATTTTACCGGCGCTTCAGTCTGCCGGACACCGCCGATAGTGAGAATATCAAGGCCAAAGGCAAGGACGGAGTTCTGGAAATTACCGTAGCCAAGCGCGAGCCGGCGAAAGCACGCAAGATAGCTGTAAAGACATAGAAGGGACATGTCTTTAATTCGGCCCCATATGTGGATTTCCACATATGGGGTTTTTTTTGTGCACCGAAATTGCCGACCCGCGACCATGCAGGCGGCAACAGGTCAATACCAGCATGCAGCGCATTACAATCCGGCACCAAGGATAATGATTACGCGCGCGATATCGACGCGTATAAAGGCCGCCAATATCTGTAAAATCTGCATGCTTAAAATTTAATAACATGCATAAAGTGAAGCCCACTCGCTTTGCTTGTTGCCGGTCAACCCTTTGCGGCTATTGATCTGAGTCATAGTTTTCTCCCCTACGGCGTGATGTAATGAGCCAATGAAGGACGCTAAGTAGAACAGGCCATGCAGGTTAAAACAGTACTCATTGTAGAAGGAATTGCAAACCTGGTGATGATGGGTTTGAAGCTTTCGGTTGGTGTGGTGACCAACTCTGCCGCTATTATCGGTGATGCATTGCACTCGCTGACCGACATGGCGAACAATGTGATCGCGTATATTGCTGTAGGATTATCCGAACAGCCGAGTGATCGTGACCATCACTACGGACATCATAAGTTTGAACAGATAGCAGTATTTGCACTGGCGGTGCTATTGGCCGTGGTTGCCTTCGAGCTCATTATTAATGCGATTCGCAGTTACGGCGAAGTGGTAGAGCAGAGCTGGACAGGATTATTCGTTCTGTTGGCAACATTATCAATCAATCTGGGACTGACTAGCTGGGAGCATTATTGGGCAGGGCGCCTCGATTCCGATCTGTTAAGAGCAGATGCCAAGCATACTTTGAGCGACGTGCTTACCACTGTTGCAGTTATCGTTGGCTGGCAACTCGCAGCACGTGGCTTCTATTGGGTTGATACCCTGTTTGCCTTGATAGTGGCAGGCATTATTTTGTTTCTAGCATTTCAATTGTTCCAACGCGCGATTCCGATACTGGTGGACCACACAATGCATAATCCGGACGAACTGGCAAAGGCGGTACAACGCATTGACCGGGTTGAGAAGGTGCATCGCATACGTGCCCGCAGCGTGCAGAACAGCACTTTCGCCGATGTCACCATAGCGGTTGCTCCGGAACTCTCGACTGAGCAGTCGCATGTGATTACCGAGCAAGTGGAACAGGCACTGGCTGAACATTTTGACATCGATGATGTGGTTGTACATGTCGAGCCCGACCACGAGGCTGCCAGTTAATCATGATATACCGTATGGAAAAGTTGCTGCGCCGGATGCGCAGCTGGACCAGTAAAAACAATATTGTTGTTTGGCTATTTGGCTTGGCGCAACCCTTTGACAGGCAACATCGGCGCGGGTTGCTCATTTTACAGATCGACGGACTCTCCCATGAGCAATTCAATCGTGCCCTGATGAATGGTTCCATGCCGTTTATGAGTCGGTTATTGGCGCAGGAGCACTATGCGCTGCACTCACTGTATTCAGGAGTGCCGTCCAGCACTCCCGCGATTCAGGGAGAGTTGTTTTATGGTGTGCGGGGGTGCGCACCGGCTTTTCGCTTTAAGCGGCCCCAAGATGATCATGCGGTTATTATGCTGGAGCCCGGCGTTGCCGGTGATTTGGAAGAGCAGTTGTCGCAG
>JAHHOC010000390.1 GCA_018677115.1 Arenicella sp.
CTCTATCGAGGGTTCGAATCCCTCCTTCTCCGCCATTTACTGGCAGATGTCCTGAAAGGACATTTGAAAGTAAATTATCAAGGTGGGTGTATTTGCAGTCTCACGGTTCGACAAAATCGTCGGGAGCGATTTTGAACGACCGGAGGTCGTCACCGCAGGAGTGAGCCCCACGAAGGGGCGAATAATCCCTGCTTCTCCGACATCACCCTTTAAAAACAAAGGGTTATGGCAATTTCACCGGGCGAAGTATGCGCCCCTTTCCCGACGCTGTTATCCGCCTCTGTCTAATCGTCTCTGCTGCCAACAAAAAGAGCAATCAGCGTGATCATGCCGCCGTATCGAAAGGCAGATTGCAGAGAGAGATCGCGGAGGGCATCGGAGCGCCACATTTCAAACCAGGTTTCACCGATCACGATAAAGCCGCCAAATAGCATGATCATGGCCAAGCCAAATCCTGCCAGCGCGTAATTTTTCGCTTGCTGGAAACTCGCCGCGTCTCCGTGCCGTGCACCCCACATCTGTACGGCGCCCCGAGAGCACAGCCCTGCTGCGGCCAGCTTCGACAGCATGATCATCAGAGCTCCCATCCAAATGACGGCCGGGTTGGAAGATGCCTTCCAGCTTTCAGACCCGCCATCAAACGTGGCCATGGATGCTGCTGCCCCTACCGCATCCATTGTTCCTTCCCAGTCCATGATATTTTCACTTGCGCCCAAAAAGCCCCATAAGGCGACACAAACCACCAGCAATATTTTTATTATTCGTAACATGGCATTGAATCCTCGGTTATTTGTAAAGAATCCGATTCAGTTTACCGCAGAGAACAAGGAGCGAGGAGGGTAATGTTTCTCACGCCCATAGTATTGTTCTCAATCGGATAATGTCGGCTTCCTGCCCGAAGCGGATACTTGTAAATTCGTTTAAAGCGATGAACATTGTGCAGCGAGGCAATTTGTTTTGACCCTAATTATTTGAGGAATTTTAGTTAAGATTTTCGCATTGTTACGACGGCGGGATATGTTCTCTTAGTTCCCTAAAGCTGTTCATGACGACTTAGAAATCTCGAGCTGATCACGATGCAATCAGTCTGAATCAAACGTCCATTTTTATGGCATGGATTGTAGAAGTCGAATATCTCGTATTTCAAGGTTTCGAACAATTCCAGATATTCACCAAGCTTGCGCTGCCCAATGTACGTCGGCGCAGTTATCATTTCCATATAGATAAGGTCAATACACTGGTGTTGTAGTAGTTCGCGCGCACCCTCAAGAACAGCAAATTCGGCACCTTGAACATCAATTTTTAGAATATTGATATGCTTGATTCCCTTTTGCTCGCAGAATCGGTCAACAGTCTCCGTTTTCACTTCAATTTGATCTTGCGTATCGAGCAGATCAGGACCCCAGTAGTATGCAGCACGTGTATCACTTATCAACAGTGAGTTGGTTGCAGAGGCTTGATTGACGGTAAGTTTTGCGGTTCCCGAAGCGTCAGCAAGTGCTACTTGATGGCTTTCAAGTTGTGGGTCTTCATTGAATGCAAAAGACAGGCTTTCGAATGAACATGGAAAAGGTTCGAAGCAAAACAACTTCGCGGCTGGAAAAAGCGACCGGAATTGCATCGCGGTCTGGCCTACATTGGCACCGACATCGAAGATAATGGGTTCAGGGTTGTTGACCAGATTACTCATGACAATGAGCGGATCTGTAACATCGATTTCAGCTGGGCTAATTCGATGAATCTCAAACCCAAGAGCTTTTATGGCGGCCTTCACTAATTGTATCATTGGAATGTTTGTAGAAACCGAACTTAGTGTGGTAAGTAAATCGCATATAAGGCGTCAGAGCCGAATTATATGTCAACGGCTGCTTCGTGTATGGGGAACTATGGTTGAGAGCGTTGATGGTCATTCACTTAATTGGTCCTGGATATATTAATTTCCCGCGATGACTGGTTGCGCAGGCTCACAGATTGCTAACCCCTCGATTGCACATACTTCTCGAGCAAATACAGCAGCCACCCGATAATTAACAAAGTTGAGACCACTATCCATGAATCGGCTTTTGACTGCATGGTAAGCCAAACACAAATTAGAAAGGCAACAATCGGGATTGTATAACCGCCTTTGAGCCGGTATGCGCGCGCGTGTGTTTCTTGGTCAGCATTGCGTCGCACAGCGGGCAATGCGGCTATACAGATCATAAACCCGAGCAGGCGGACCACGGAACTCGCAACAGCCAGAATCACAAAAGAGCCTGATAGCGCCAGCACTAGCGCCATGGCGGCCATCAGGAAGATTGAATAATCGGGCGTTGCGTGTTTGGGATGAACGTGACCGAGCCAGCCTGGCAGCATTCTTTTCTCGGCCATCGAGAAGATCAGCCGTGGCGCGGCAAGCATTGAGCCGGCCAGATTGCCACCGATTGAAAAAACTGCAGCCAGGGTGATCGCCAGGGCGCCGAAAGATCCTGCCAGTGTTTGCCCAACAACGACCAGGGTGGCGTCGCCATAGTCGTCGCTGGGAACCACGGAAACGAACACCAGCACGATCAGGAAATACAGCATGCCTGTTGCGAGCACTGTGCCCACCAGCGCACGGGGCAAGGTGCGCCGGGGTTTTGAAGTTTCGCCGGCGGTCACGGCAACCGTCTCGAAGCCGACATACGCGTAGATCAATAGCAATGTAGTTGCGCCGAGTTCATTGGGGACAAACAGACTCTCTGGAATCAACGTCGTGGCGGTGACATGCTGCAGACCCAGTGCGACTAACAACAGCAGGGGAACGACCTTCAGCACTGTGAAGATGCCCATGGTGCGAACACCATCACGTACTCCGACAACATTTGCCCAGGTTAGCCCAAACGTCACGGAGCTGATAATGATCCAGCGTGCCATGTCGGTCGCCATGCTCTCATGCTGAGTGCCAATATAAGTTGCCAGCACGTTAGCATTGGCGGCGAAGGCCGTCATTCTGCTGAGAAAGATAGCCCAGCCGGTGCTGAACCCTGCCAGTGGCCCGAACGCGTCGGTCGCGTAGAGCACAGGGCCGCCGGTGGTTTTATAGTAGCTGGCGAGCTCAGCAAAGGTCAGAACAACGGTCAGGAATAGCGCACCTACAATGAGAAACAACCAGGGACTCAGCAGACCGGCATTCACTGCTACTTTGCCGGGCAGGGCAAAAATGCCAGCTCCGATCATCGAGTTCAGCACCAGAAATGATGCGCCGATAAAGCCGATCTCTCGCTTCAGATTTCGGGCGTTGCTGTGCGGGTTCAAATTGATATCCTTAAATTTTAGTGTGGCAAGTCGGTGATTTCAGCGATCTGTTTGCGAAGAAATAATTGTACTCAGGCTGTATTCTTTAAATGCGCTTTTGATTTTCCGGTTACGCGCATCTGCTGTTTTTCACCATAGCCCAAGGGATTCCCAAATCT
>JAHHOC010000413.1 GCA_018677115.1 Arenicella sp.
GTTCCTGATTTGCACCATGTATTGCCACGCCAAACCCCAAGAAGGTTGACCGATTTTGTCACAATAGGTCGACAAAAGCTGTTACAGCCAGTAAACATGCGGGTTTCAGACGAATTCATTATGACAAATATTTACAGTATTGCGATCGTTGACCGCATAGACTTATGCTCGTTTTTCAGATGAAAACCAGCAGGGTTTTAGTGATTGGTAATTAACCTTTAAATACCTTCACTACTCTGGTTTAACGAATACGGGACGTTTCCCGTCAGTGAGGGGTAGAATGAGTATTAATAGTCCAACCGGTTGCAATCTTGAGTTAATCGACGGTCACTATTACCTGTGCATTGAGGGCTCCGAGGAGCGTGTGCGGATTTCCCGGGATCAGGCGCTCGCCATTCAAGCTATACGCAGGACTCCACGGGTAAGGAATATTCTGGCAATGGCATTGCTCGCTTCGCTTTTTCTGCTGGCATTCTGCGGCGTATCCGGAACCGGCATTTACATATAGTAAGGGACTGCCGTCGAGCGGATTGCCCATAAAGGCGACTTATGAGCTGGGTGACTATTGTCGCAAACGCCGCAGCAAATAAGTTTGCTGACAAGGACGTGGTGGTGGATTCCCAACAGGGCCATCGGCTTAGCTGAAAAAGTTACCTGAGCAGTTCTATCTAGAATCAATTTTGATGAAGAAAATGGTGACAGCTGTAGCCCGATGTAGCAATTAGAGCGGGGCTGAAAATTCTGCCCGTTATTGATTATATGCCCTGTTTCGATACTGTTTTGTGTTGACCTTGGAAAAGGTGTTATAACGTGGCTTGTTACTGTCGGCAGGAGCTATATCATGGTCATTTATCCCGATATAGAAATTCATCAAGGAAAATGCGTCACCCTGAAGCACGGTAGTATCAGCGAACCCACGGTATTCGATATAAGTCCGCGGGACGCGGCCAGCCAGTTTGCAGCTGCAGGAGCGGAATGGCTGCATATTGTGGATCTGGATGGGGTCTTTGACCATCGGCAACGAAACCACGGTGTTATTCGTGAAATAATTCAACATACCAATATTCCCGTACAGGTGGGAGGCGGTATCCGTTCCCATAGTGTTATTGAAGGCTGGTTGAATGATGGAGCAGAGCGCGTGGTGCTGGGAACCGCCGCGGTTACTGACGCGCGCCTTGTTGCAGATGTCTGTGCGCACTTTCCAGGCAAGGTCGTCATCAGCATTGATGCGCGTGGTGGTAAAGCGGTGTCGCATGGTTGGGAATCTGAGTCGTCCTTTTCCGCGCTGGAGCTTGCACAGCGTTTCGAAGCCGTGGGTGCAGGCGGTATTATTTACACCGATATCGATTTGTATGACGAATTGCCGGAAAGCAGCATGGCTAATACCATTGAGATGGCCACCAAGCTCAAATGCCCGGTTATCTCCAGCGGTACGATACGCTGCCTGGATGATGTATCGATGTTATCCCAGTTACCAAATATATCCGGCGTAGTAATCGGCTGGGCTCTGTTCCACGATAAACTGTGTCTCGCAGATGCTTTACAGATTGGCCGCCAGAAACGAACCGAGGCTTCCTTTATCTGACTGCAACCAATGCCTGGTTGTGAAAGGAATTTTATCCGGCCGCATCAATTCTGCCAGGGCGTCAAAATGGCTGCGATAAGCGGTAAATCAATATCGCGGCTTTCTGTGTGTTTTTTGACAGGCTGCTAATGTCCGCAACTTCGTCTCTGGTATGACCACCGGATCCCATTAAACCAAGGCCATCGAGAGCCATAACCACGTGATCGGCCGCGAATGAAATGTCAGCCGCTCCCGCATTGCGCGGATTGACGGGCTCAATTTTGCCATACCCGAGTGACTGGCTGACTTCGCTGTATATCCCCAGTAACTCATAATTGCCTTCGGTGGGGGCCATCGGCGGATAGCCCTCATCGACAACCAGTTCTGCCGATGTGTGCGGCAGATTCTCCGCTACGATATTCTGCATTGTTTGCTTGGCGTGATTCAGCTCTTTCGCTGACAGCGCGCGCAAACCACCGGTCACCTTGACAGTTTGTGCAATGACGTTGTTTTTTCCAAATGCCTGCCCGCTGGCAGTTTGCCGGTCGTGTTCAATTTCGGTACCGCCAATAATCAAACCCGGATTGAAGGTCAGGTTTCCGACACCGGCTAATTGCTGGCGAAATTCGTTGATTATCCTGGCCGCCTCAAACACTGCACCATAGCCAATTTCGGGCTGGAAAATCTGTGAGGAGTGGGCCGGTTTGCCAGTCACCTGCAGGCTCCAGTCCACCGAGCCCCGGCGTGCCACCACAGCGGTCTTGATGTCGCCATCACCGTCTTCGAAACCCAACGCTATATCCGCCCAAATGGCGGCTTCAACCAATGCATGCCTGGCTTCATTCAATGGTTCTCCGCTGCTTTCCTCATCGCCCGTCATAACTATCTTTATGCTGACTTTGTTAAGCAGATTCAATTTTTTCAATGCCCGCAGTGCAGCGACGATAATCACATTGCCGCCTTTCATATCGGTAATACCGGGGCCGGCTATTTCAGTTTCGCTCAACCTTTTAAATTGCTGAAATTCATCAGTTTTCGAGAAAACTGTGTCCAGATGCCCGATCATTAAAATCTTTACCGCCTCTGGATTATCGGCAAGGTGCGTGGCGACCAAATGGCCCGCGCGCCCGAAACCGCTGCCATCTATCCATTGTGTTTTAAATCCCAACTCGTCAAATCGATCAAGGAAGAAATGACCAACTTCTCTCACCCCCGCGAAGTTCAATGTGCCGCTGTTGATGTTTACTGATTGCTCGAGTTCGCTCAACGACAACGGCAGGTCCTGTTCAATCTGATCGGCTATTCGTTGCTCAACAGTGCTCTTTGCCGAGAGTTGAGAAGTAAATAAACTTACCGCACACAAACATATAAAAAACAGTTTTTTCATTGTAGATAGGATATCGGGAATATTTTGCTGCGAAGAGTACCAGTCACTTTCACTATAGTCTAATCGTCATTTCTGCAAAACCATTGCAAGCTTAGGCAGCTGATTGTTGTTGATGTCATATGCAGCGACAACACTTGTTTTTAGGCAGCAATGTTTGAATAGCCTACCGATTAAATCATATATCAAGTCTATGATTCAGCGAGCCGGGCTTTCTCACTGGTGACACTCCTGATGCAGTGAATTCGAGCTGAGCACCAACTCAATTAATTGTATATCGGCAATCTCTGAACTATTTTTAGTTCAGTATGGTGATTTTTCATTTCATTTTGCGTTACTGATTGGGAGGCTTACTATGGCTAGCGTCGACAGGCTCTTGAAAGTAAAAGGGGACGGTACGTGGACGATCCCGCCATACGCTACGGTGTTTGAAGCCCTCGAGCTAATGGCAGAAAAGGATATTGGGGGGCTGTTGATCATGGAAGATGGCAACCTGGTCGGTATCTTCACTGAGCGTGATTACGCGCGCAAACTGATCCTCAAAGGAAGGTTTTCCAAGGACACCCTGGTCGGTGAATTAATGACCAGAAATGTGCTCTATGTGGCGCCCAACAACACGATTGAAGACTGCATGCAGTTAATGACCGAAAAAAGACTGCGCCATATTCCAGTGCTTGATCGTGGGAAACTGGTCGGCCTGGTGACTATCGGTGATGTCGTGAAACAAATTATTTCCGAACAGGAATCCACCATTCATCATCTGGAGAACTATATTTCCGGCGGATACTGACCATGCGTATTGCCACAATCACAGGTATCGGGCCAGTCAGCCCGCCGCAGTAATTCAAATTCACAGTCTGGCCATTCAGCTGACACTATGTCAGCTTGATTCAAGCGCGTGCAATCGTGTCATTAACTCCTCGGTGGATGCAATTACTGGTTGCAACTCAGCCTCGTTCCTCTTCCATTTATCCTTCTGCGGGGCACTCAGTGTGTACTTTGATGGTTTCAGAGGATTCGCCGCAATCTGATGTAGTCGAGGCCCGAATACAACATCTGCAAACTGGCACAATCGTCGCAATTGTCCAGCTGTATCGGCCAGCAGTGTATCGTATTCGATGCTGCACCATCGTTCCTGTGGCAGTGCGCGCAGATCGTCAATAATGGTTTGATTGGTAACCAGCCACTGTTGCGCAACAATTTCCGCCAGCGAGCTGCTGGCCAGCTGCCGCC
>JAHHOC010000459.1 GCA_018677115.1 Arenicella sp.
GGATTGTTTAGCACGTAGGCAACTTTCGTCTTGAAATCCTCATCACTGAGGAGTTCGTGGTCGTGATAGCCTGCCTGCCAAACTGGTGTATTAACCCCCGTTGCTGCCAATTGGTTGGCCGTATAGCTCTTTAGCGAGTGCATTAACCCAGCTAAATCACCCTCGCCAAGTTGCCCTACGATATGAATATGATCAGGCATAACGACGGCCGCTTGCAGAAAAAAGCGGTGTGTGCTGTGCATCCATCGAAACGCCTCAAGCATGATTTGTGCGCAATGTTGATTGATAAATATGGGTCGTCGATTTGCGACGGTACTGGTCAGAAAATAGAACTGATTCTTCTTGGAGTTGCGAAATTTGCGTAAATTTTTGGCGTGCGGCCAACCGTTAGTCATGCATCAATCGTAGCTGTCCCGATATATAGTGTCATTGGGAGAATTTTGGCGATGCCCGTTAATTTGATTTTTGACGATTTAATTGAAAGGCAGCAATTTGTAGATAATCATTTGCGGTGACGGTTGAGCTCAGGTGATCGTGCGAAGTCGTTGGTACCCAATCGCGGCTGGAAGCCGCTCCTACAAATACCGAACGTCGGATGCCGACCCGGGCAGATGCCGAGCGTCAGATACCAGACGTGAGATGCCGAACGTCAGACACCGAACGTCAGATGCCTGCGTGACCAATAGACCCGTTCCTGGAAGTCGGCTGGAGCCTGATTGAGCTGCTCAATTGCATCAAGTCTTTTGCCCAGGCCACATGAATTGGCAATCTGGATGTTCAGGCCAGGCCTGGCGTTAAGTTCGAGAATCAGAGGGCCGCGAGATTTATCGAGCACAATGTCGACACCCAGGTAACCGAGGTTGGTGATTTCATAGCATCTTGCGGCAAGTTGCAATATGGCGCTCCAGTCGGGAATTTCAAGCCCGGCGATTGTGTGCCCGGTGTCGGGGTGCTCAGCAACGATTTCATTACCGCTAACCGCTGTACTGGTGATGCCGGTGGCAAGATCAATGCCCACACCGATTGCGCCCTGATGAAGATTGGCTTTTCCGTCCGAAGCCCGGGTTGGCAGACGCACCATCGCCATTACCGGGTAGCCATAGAAAACAATGACGCGTATGTCCGGTATACCCTGGTAGGCAATCTTTTCAAACAACGGGTCGAACAGCACGCGATACTCAATCATTAGCTTGTCAGGAAGCCCCGCCAGACTGTATTGCCCGCTAAGCGTAGTAGACGCATAATATTGGGCGTCTGAATAACTTAAAAACGTACCATCATGACGGCGCAGACCCTTCTCGGTTACCGCGCCGATGACCATGATGCCGTCGCCGCCGCTGCCGTGAGCCGGTTTCATCACAAACTGCCGGTGTGGCCCGATGATGTCACGCAAGCGCCTCACGTCGCCCTGATTCTCGATAGTGGCAAACAGCTCGGGCACGGCGATGCCGGCATCGAGCGCCAGTTGTTTGGTCAACAATTTATTGTCTACCAGCGGATACAAGTGGCGCTGATTGGCGCGCGAAATATAATGGGCGTTGCGCTGATTGATGCCTACCACGCCGGCTCTGCGCAGAGACTGTGGGCTGACTAATCTCATGTCGCCGTACACCCGAACATCAAGATGATTTACTCTTTGATAAAGCGCTAAAGCGCGCCAGTTCTGTGAGTCTGTAGCCGGTATACTGACCGAGCAGCAGGCAGATACCCAGCAGCACCAGTAAGAGCTCCGGAAACACGAACAACAGGTGCTCGAGCTGATCAATGCTCATCACAAAGTAGGCAACCATCGCAACCAGCAGGCTCCCAACGCCTTCTTTGACGGCCGTTGCCGGACCTCGTTCTTCCCAGACAATCGACATGCGCTCGATCACCATGGTCAGGATGACCATTGGAAATAATGCAATCGACAGGCCGGTTTCAAGGTCCAGGCGGTGACTCAGTATGCTGATCATCAGCATCAGAATCACAACGACGGTGAGTACGGCCGCCAGACGCGGTGCCAACAGGAGGTGCAGTTTTTCCAGATAAAACCTGACAGCCAGGCCAAGCGCAACAACCAGGGAAAACAGGATCAGTCCATACAGCAAACGTGTTTCACGAAATGCCAACGCGATCAGTATGGGTGTGAACATCCCAAACGTTGGCACGCCGATAATGTTTCTCATCAGCACCATCACGATGCCTCCCAGCGGGATGAGCAGCAACACTGCGTACACGGCTTGCGTGCGTACTGGCAAATTAAACAGTGAAAACTCCATGGCGTGTGAACCAAGTGCCGATGCCCGACGCTCGGCAACGGCCATGCTGTCGACTATATTTCTTTGAATGTAGAAATCAGTTTCGACCCTGCGTGCGTTTGTTACGCTCACCAGCGCACTGTCGCCGTAGTACCAGGTCAGCAGGTCACCGGCTGCAAATTGATTGGCAGTCAACGGATCGAAGTACAACCAGCGATCGCCATTATAAACTTCCAGCCAGGCTTGTATGGACGCAGAGCGCGGTTCACCACGCAGTTCGATGCCATGGGCAATCCGGGTGGGTATGCGCGCACCGGCCAGCAGGGTTTTTGCAACCTGCGCAGTCTTGAGGGGGTTATCGCGTTGTGACAGAAACAAAGAAACATGCTCATCGGGCGCCGGATTATTGAGCCGGCGCAACATCTGCGCAGCAAACGAGGCAATGTCTGCTGATTGTGCACGCGCATCAGCGACAAGTTCCTCGAAGGCGGTTGCAAAGGGTTCCTCAAGCACGGGTGGGGTGGGGAAAGGTGGCGCTGTTCGTTGGTCGGCCGCCGCAGGTT
>JAHHOC010000466.1 GCA_018677115.1 Arenicella sp.
CTGCCTCTTGGACGGGTCCAACCTGACGTCGCCAAACGCCAGGATTACCGGCGCGGTTGCGGCCGCCGAATCATCTTCCGGATTGGGTCCTGGAGTGCGTTCGCCCATGACTCATAGATGTGTGACGCGTTACGTTGCTATTGATTATAAGCGCCCTGTCGTGACACGGCCGTGAAGCGGTCAACGCGCCACCGGCCAGTGCGCATATGCCGCCACATCGGCATCACGGGTGAACAGCGTCTGGCGATTGTTTCCCCGTTGGATGACATGGACAGGATAATCAACGGGACAATACCTGCGTCGCCTGGGCAATTGCGCTTCCCCGTCAGCACAGTACTGAGGCCATTCTGACCGCTTGCCAGATTCTGAAAATCAGCAAAACACCCTAAAACCCGTCAGCTCACTCTGGCACCTGACTCTGACCCCATTACTTCCCTCCAGACGTGTATCAGTGCGGACGGTCAGCCCAGGGGCGGGTTCGGCTGCGCTGTGGGAATGCAATCGTCGCGAGTCGCTGGGGGCCAGGAATCGAAATTGATGGAGGCAGACATCAAGCAGCTCATCGCCCGGGGGCTGGCCACGCCATCCAGCTGGCATGGACTGCCCTAGATGGATCCGGCAACCGATATAGCAGAAATTATAGGTTCAGAAATTATAGGGTCAGAGCCAGGTGCCTGAGTCGCGGCTAGAAATAGCGATCCGATCAGGCAATAAGCGGGCTCCGGTCAATAATGAGGTCAGCTTGGATTCATATTGCCCCATGCTGTTGCACTTGCAATTTGAATCCAAGCTGACCCCATTACTCATTACTCACCATTACTCTCGGACTAAAAACACTTGCAATAATCGCATAAATGTCATAACTTATGCGATATTGACATAGTATATGTCATTAAATTTTCTGTTGGACATGAAACAACGAAAGAGGAGAGTAACAATGCCACTCTCAATGAGTTTGAGAAAGAGCAAAACCATCATCGCCCTGGTAGCTGTTTTGGGCTTGTCTGTTGTTGGTTCGCCGGCGGCTGCCAGCGGAGTTGATGGATCAAATCAAAGCGCGAAATCCGCCAATGGAGATCAGGCACGCAGCAGAGCGCTGGCTGCAATCAAAAAAGCCACTCTACAATTTGCGGATGTATATAACGCCCTGGATGCCGGTTATGTGAGTACCGTTGATCTTGGCGCAGGATGTGTATCGTCCGAAAGCGAGGGTGGCCCCAGGCAACTGGGCGGTATGGGCATACACTTTGTGAAACTGGATGAAATCGGCGCGCCTGAATCTGACTTCATGACTCCCAGTGTCTTGGTCTATGCACCGGATCCCGATGTCGAGCATTGCAGCTATAGTACGGGCGAACTGATGACCAACTATGACTGCGCGGACAGTTTAAGGTTGGTTGCGGTAGAAGAGTTGATTTTTGCCCATCTGTGGCAACCGGCCAGTGGCGAAGCGCATTGGGAAGCGCCACCGGAGTTTCATGGCAATCAATTTTATTATGTGCATGACAACCCTGAAACTGATTGGGTGGATGAAGCCCATGCATTCCCGCCGCACTATGAATTGCACATTTGGTTGTACGAGCATAACCCTGCCGGCTTGTTTGCCGCTTGGAATCCGACGATTTCCTGTCCTGCTCACATGCAAGGCGGGCATCACTGATTTCGTAATGAATGCTAGACGAAGGTAACTCTGTGACGTTTACCTATATCTGGCATTTTGTGTAAATCTTCAGGAATGGATGTCACGGTATCATTGATTTCCTGGAAGAACTGATGAGAATGGCTTGGTGATTCATAAGCGATCAACAAGCCTTCCTCATCCGACAAACCGGTAAATGCGTGCACCTGATTCGCCGGAACCAGGATGTAATCGCCAGGTGACAATTGGTGCGTATCGTCAGCAAGACGCACCTCGACGTCACCTTTAAGGACATAAAATGCTTCGTCCCAGGGATGGCTGTGAGGCGGCGCACCCAAGCCTTTGGGCACGGTGTTTAACATGCTTGAATAGCGGCCCTGGGTATCTTCACTGGTGCACAGGAATTTGATTTTCATGCCTAACACGTTGAGCCAGTCGCCTTCGTCAGCGCGCATTATTACAGGAGAGATGTCCATGATGTTTGCCCAGGGATTGGAAGTTCGCTTTCAAGCGTTATAGACATTGGCCAGCAACAAGTCAACATGACACAATCCGAGACGCAACCATGACTGCATTACAAGAAAAAAAAGCTGCCTTCACCCGAAAGCTGATACTTGATGCTGCCCGTGAGCTGATAGACACCATTGATATCAGCGCATTGAGTTTCAAGAAAGTCTCTGAACAAGCTGAAATCTCTCAGCGCACCATGTTTCGGTACTTTACTACCCGCGAGGCTTTTCTCGATGCCCTGACAACCCGGCTTTACGCTGAACTTGAATTGCCGGATATCCCGGGCGCAGTGGACAAGCTACCGGACTACATTGCCGAACTTTATAGAAAGCTCGATGCGAAACCCAGAATAGTAACTGTATTACTGAGTGCCGATTTGTTGCCGCGAGTGCTCAGCACGACTGCAAAAGCGCGGCTCGAGGCACTCAAAAAGCTGCTCGCGGAAACCCATCCACATTGCTCTAAGGCTGATATCACTAAAACTGCAGCCAACCTTCGTTATGTTATGAGTGCCAGCAGCTGGCGCTACTATCGTCACTACTTTGAACTTGAACTTGATATTGCAATCGACTGTGCACAATTGTTGGTTGCCCAGTCGCTCGAGTATTTGGAAAAGCAGAAGTAAAGAAAACACTGGACACCCACTAAAAAGCGACCTCCGCGGATAGGCAAAACAAACCACATGTTGTCTGATTCAGGTAAGTAGAGTCGCCTGGGGCAGGCGGCGAATCTGTTCCCTTGACTGGCGGCTAATGGACCAGAAGGCGACTGAATCCGCAATCTGGCGGTCAATTCTGGCTCGTGAACGGTAAGAATCCGGCCGCTGGCCGAGCGCCACCCTGGGCGCGCCACCCACGAAGTCTATGTGAGGATCACTGCCGGCTGTTAACCCGGCGGTGCGCGCGGTGAGCGGTGGGTGAGGGCCTCGCGGCGCTGGACGTGTTGGAGGATATTTGGGGTCGGATATTTGGGGTCAGAGTAAAAACTCTTCATTTGGCTTTGACTTGGGCTTTGGGCCACGCTGATCTGCGGGCTGTCGCCCTCGCCCAGAATCTCGACGTAAAATCCTTCGCCGTCACGCGTCGGGTTTCACCACTGGCCGGACGGGGAGCCGTCGGTCAGTTTCGCCTGTTCCCGGTAAGACCTGGAATATTTCACGAAGTGAATAATAGCAGCAGATCAATGCCATGATTATCAGAGGCGCTGCCCCCTCTCCCTGCTTCGATCACTCAGGCCTGGCGCAGGCAGAATCGCAGTATCGGCCGTCAAACCGCCGGCGGGCCCAGTAGTCGTAGGCCCGGTCGGCCAGCGGCGCCAACAGCGGCCAGCGCAAGGGCCGGAACAGAAACCCCCACCGCGTATGCGACCAGGCCTTCACGGTCGCGTCGACGCCATCGAGCCAGTTTCCGTCAGCCGCTCTCAGGTGCAGGCGCAGCAACATGGATTCACGCGAGGGTTCGCCGGGAGCCGGCTCGTAGGTATGGACATCGACCAGTTTCAGACGCTCGTCCGTCAGCCGCGCAAGTGCGCCGAATTCGCGCATGCACAGCGGGCAGTTGCCATCGTAGTACAGGGTGTCCATCCCAGCTAACCCTGGTCAAGCGGCAATCGATTCAAGGTGCGAAG
>JAHHOC010000470.1 GCA_018677115.1 Arenicella sp.
AGATTGTGCGTGAATCGAAGGTATTGTGGCCGACGCGTGGTTGCTGAAAGCAGCCACGGTCCTGCCAGGATCGACCGGCGTCGACTGACAGGAAGTGCCGAATATGAAAGCGCGCTAAATTACGGTCGGCAGGCGGAAAAACATTGCCGTTCACATCAGTTCGGCTTACAGCCAGACAATAGAGGTGAATATCACCATCCTGCTGAGCCGACCAAACATCCCAAAGGTATAGATCTGGGTGAGAGATAGCACCCATAAAGGGTTCCGGCCTTGGTGGAGGAATAACCTCACCGGCCGCTAGCGGAGCTGCATTGGCTGAAAAGGTATTATTGGACTTGGATTGGTTCACTGATATTTCCAGATAATATACAGGCCGATTCAGACAGCCGGGTTAACTCACCGCAGTCCTCAGCCGTTAATATGCAAAAGCCCGATGAGTAAAAAGGGTCGATCTACAGCAAGGCAGCGGTTGAGAAGTCTGCCTATTCAATCCGTGCCCTAACCAGACAACCCCGAATTGTTAAGTTTATGAAGGTTGGTGCTCAACCGCGATCCCGGAGTGCAGGGATCGAGGCTGAGCACGCATTTACCATCAAATCTGGGACTAGAAATCGTAGCGGACAGTGGCTGAAGTAGTTCGACCATTGATTGGCCGAATTCGTACAAATCCACCCGGCGCTGCTGACCCTTCTTCACCTTCAGTAAAGCCCTCTTCATCAAACAGGTTGTTCGAGTTCAGGCTCACGCTGGTGCGATCGTTTATCTGGTAGTTCACGAACAGGTTGGCCGTGATATAGCTATCAAATTTCAGGTCGTTGCTGTCCTGTACGAATACCTCATCGGTACCGACGAAATTCAGACCTGCATTCCAATTATCAGCATTGTAGTAAGGTGTGATATTGAAAATATAATCCGCCTGACGACGAGGTGTATTGCCTGCATTGGCACCGCTGGTAAGCTCAGAATCAGTCAGCGTCAAGCTACCCTTAACACCAAAACCATTATCCATTTCGTATTCGCCTTCAAATTCGAAACCAGAGGCACTGAAGGTGTTACCACGAAGTGTTTGCGACGTTACTTCAAACTGACGCGACTCTGTCGTATCGGCATCAAAGTAAGTAACATACAGAGAAGAATTATCTCCCAAATACTTAATACCAATTTCAGTTTGCTCTACTTCGCTGAATGCTGCTTCGTTCAGAATGCTGCCATCCGCGTTCAACGCTCCAGTCACTCGATCAGGGGACGATATACTGGCGCCTTCGGAAATATTAGCGAACAAAGCCACACTATCATTTAGCGCATAATTGACGCCAACAGACCATGAATCGAAGTCTGTTGAATAGTCTGCTCGGCGAGCTAAACCAAGGGTTGGGACAGCCTGTTCGTTACCGGCCACAACACCATCACCATTCACGTCCAGTGGCACTAGAATGGTGCTCTCCTGGAAAGTGCCTGTGACATCGTAGTCATCTTTTCGGTAACTGGCATCCCATGTCAAGCTTTCGCCTAAGTCACCCGAAAGAGAGATATAGGGCGCTGTTCCCTCAATGTCAAAATCATAAGCCCGGGTACAGCAGTTGCCAAACGCGGGGTTACCATACAAAACACCACCAATCGAATCACCCTGATCGAAAACCGTCAGGTTGCCATCAAGCCGGCGATAGTATTGGTTAAAGTTCCAGGTAGTGCTCATCTCTTGATCGGCAAGCGCTACACCAGCTCTTACAGTTACCGGGCCGAACTCTCCAGTTAAACTGGCATCGAAGAAATCATTACCCACGCTGTTAACCTGAGTATCAAAGTAGACGATTTCCACCGACGGGCCGGCCGCGCCATCGTTGAACGTATTGGCCGGGAATGGCGATGCAAAATTACCTTCTGTGCTGGCAGTACGGAACTTGACTGCAGCGGTAATGTTATCAGTTAGCAGGTAATCCGCGGCTACCGCGATCGAAGTCATTTCAGCTTCAAAACCATCACCATCGACAGCCTGTACTCCATTTCTGCGCGGCGCAAAATCAGTGGTGTTCAAAAACAAGGTCCCATCACCAAAGTTAGTTCCGACTTCTGCAAAGCTAGTTCCACCAGTATATCGAGCCGGGATTGGCAGGTAAGTTGGAACTTCGTCATCGAGGTGCTTAAGGTGTACACGAACGGAACCACGATCAAATTCTTTGGCTATTGTCGCTTTGACTTGAAAACCTTCTTCTACATTCTCGTCGGCTTCACGTGGGCCTTCACCTGAACGATAGAAACCACCAAAGTGATACGTCCAGTCTCCACCAAGATCGCCGCCGTTTTCAAAATCAAGCCGTAGCGAGTCGTAATCCAAACCGGCTGTCAGGCCAATTGAGCTGCCTGCATATTCGCCCGTTTTGGAAATAAAATTGATAATTCCACCCGGCGCATTGGCTGCCTGAGTTGACGCTGAGCCGCCACGGATAGACTGTACGCTAGCGACCGTAGAATCAAATCGCAACCAGCTATCTGCGGTAGCGAAGGCAGAGTCACCCACGATCATGACCGGGAAACCATCTTCCTGTAAAGACACATAGCGCGCGCCACCCGAACTAATAGGTAGACCACGCACCTTAATGTTTGCATTTGCATCACCCGATGATGATTCTGCTTGAATTCCGGGCAGGTTGCGAAACAGCTCCGCAGTAGATCGCGGCGCAAAATCTTTAATATCATCTGCAGGCAATGCAGTTACAGACATGGAAGATTCAAATTTCGTAGTCGGCTTCGCCACACCGGTGACGATGACTTCTTCTATTACACTCTGATCATCCTGTGCGAATGACGTTGCCGGCAATGACGTCAGCGCAAATGCAAATGCGCCGACCACAAAGCGGGACATATTCAGGTTTTTAATGGTGTTCATAAACTCCTCACTAACGATTTAACTGATTTATTAAATTCGACGAATCGAAGACTAACGTTTTACATGCATGCTGAGTTTGAATCCGATTCAGCAAGACCCAGAATCCGCCACTCCAGTAAAATTTTCGTGAGGGCGACCTGCGTATTCTGAGCACAATACAACCGATTGTATTTGAATGCAACCGGTTGTATTATCATTTTTTAACAATTTTCTGTGCTCGAACTGCGGGTTATTTATTAATTGGGACCCGAAAACAACGTAGTCTGGCGTTCACTAGATTCCGTAGAGCCCGCTTTCGTAGGTGATACAACTAATGTTATTGCTTCACACAATCTATAATGGGGTGAATTTGGTGCGACCTTCGAGGTTTCATCTGCTCTCGTCCATGCAACCATCAGTTATCTGAATATGAGAATGTCTGATCTCGCCAAATTGGCGGGCGTTTCAAAATCCACTGTATCGCGGGCGCTTGCCGGCAGCGAGCGGGTTACCGTTGAAACACGCGAGCGAATTCAAAAGTTGGCGAAGGAGCACAACTATCGCATGAATGTGCGGGCGCGAAACTTCCGTTTACAGGAAGTCAGCACCTTTGGAGTGTTACTGCCTTCCACTGGGCGTCCGGATTGGCTCGCATCGGATCCATTCGTGCTGGAAATGCTGGGGTCAATTTCTGACGCTCTTGAGCAAGCGGGTGGACACGAGCTTTTGCTGGCCAAGCACTCAAGTAATGACCCGGCATGGATCGAAGATTTTGCAAGCACTCGCAGCGTAGATGGAATTATTGTTATCGGGCAGAGCATCTACCATCAGCAACTGAACTCCCTGGCAAAATCGGAACAAAACATGGTCGTCTGGGGCGCCGAAATGCCGGATCAAAACTATGTGACGGTTGGCACCGATAATATTCATGGGGGGTATCTGGCAACGAAGCATTTGATCGGGCAAGGTAGAACGCGCATCATGTTCATTGGTGACCTTAACCACCCGGAAATACAGCATCGTCGCCAGGGGTATCTGAATGCACTCGAAGAAGCCGGTCTGGAGTTTCACCCCCACGCCGAAGAATTAGTCATTTCCAACACCCTGCTTGATTTGCCGGCATTCGCGCAGTTCCTCGATGAGCAAAAGCCTGATGCGATATTTGCATCGGTTGATATGCTGGCTATCAGTTGTATCAATGCGATGCATAAAAAGGGACTGTCAATTCCAACAGACATTGCTGTTGTTGGCTACGACAATATTATTCTGGCACAACATGTAAACCCGGCACTGACAACCGTCAAGCAGGACGCGCGAGTGGCTGGGCACTTACTGGTGGAAAAACTGCTCGAACTAATCAACGAAGGAAAAAGCAGCAACGCCACAATCCCTGTGGAACTTATTGTGCGTGAATCGTCAGAAATAAAATAGCGAATCGTGCGGGCCGAACTAATGAGCTTGTTGGACTACACTCGACGGGCATTGCAAGGGGTTCATCAGACTAGCTACTGAATAAGCTCACTGGAATATGGCTATGGATGGATATCCGCAAGCACCATCAAGCGCCGAATTCGCGTATCACACTTAGAACTGCTCTACGCGCCAACATATCC
>JAHHOC010000483.1 GCA_018677115.1 Arenicella sp.
GCAAGCAGGCGTATTACGCCCAGCGGGAATTGGCGCTGGCGGATGCCTATCATTACGCATCACAGGTAATGGTCGACAATATGCTGAAAACCGATGCCGAGGAAGGCATCAATGCCTTTGTTGAGAAACGCAAACCCGAATGGAAAGATAAATAGCCGCGGATAATGACGGCTAGCGACACTATTTACGACCGCGATCTTGATCGCAACGAGGCCAATTTTCAGCCCCTGACACCGCTCACCTTCCTCGAGCGTGCGGCGTCTGTGTTCCCCGAGCACATCGCGGTCATTCACGGCAATACGCAGACCAGCTATGCAGAGTTTTACGCCCGATGCCGCAAGTTTGCCTCGGCCCTGGCAGCCAGGGGCATCGGCATTGGGGATACTGTGTCGGTCATGCTGGCCAATACACCGGCGATGCTGGAAGCACACTACGCGGTGCCGATGTGCGGAGCAGTTCTGCACTCGATGAATACGCGGCTGGACGCCGCAGTGATCACCATGCAGCTGGATCATGCCGAGAGCAAGGTGCTGATTACCGACCTGGCTTATTCGGACACTATTGATGAGGCCTTGCAAAACGCAACTGTGAAACCGCTGGTGGTTGACTACGCTGACCCCGAGTTTTCCCAGAACGGCAAGCGTCTCGGCGAGTTGGACTACGAAGACATGCTGGATAGCGGGGATGCGGAGTACAATTGGCGGATGCCGGACGACGAATGGGATGCCATCAGCGTTAACTACACTTCAGGTACTACCGGCAATCCTAAAGGCGTGGTCTATCATCACCGCGGGGCCACCTTGCTTGCCCAAGGCAACATAATTACTGCCGGGATTGATAAACACGCAGTTTATTTATGGACCCTGCCGATGTTTCACTGCAACGGCTGGTGTTTCCCGTGGACCATCGCCGCGGTGACCGGCACCCATGTTTGTTTGCGTGAAGTGCGCGCGGATGCGATCTGGGCAGCGTTGGACGAACACCGGGTCACGCATCTATGCGGCGCACCGGTGGTCATGTCGACCATACTGGCGGCGGCCGCACATGAAAAAAGACAACTCGACCGAACCATTGAATTTTTTACCGCCGCGGCACCGCCGCCCGAACGGGTGCTGGCGGAGATGCGCGAGGCCGGCTTTAATGTCACCCACCTGTATGGCCTGGCCGAAGTTTATGGCCCGGCGGTGGTTAACGACTGGCATCAGCAGTGGGATGCGCTGCCGGCGGCGGATCAGGCAAGCTTAAAAGCCCGGCAGGGGGTTCGCTATCATGCGCTGGAAGAGCTGGATGTACTCGACCCGCAGGCCATGCAACCGGTACCGCGTGATGGTGAAACGCTGGGCGAAGTAATGTTCCGTGGCAATATAGTGATGAAGGGCTACCTGAAAAACAAACAGGCAAGTGAGCAAGCCTTCGCCGGCGGCTGGTTTCATTCGGGAGACCTGGCGGTCATCCATGCCGATGGTTATATACAGCTTAAAGATCGCTCCAAGGACATCATTATCTCGGGTGGTGAAAATATTTCATCAATCGAGATCGAAGAAGTATTGCATAAGCACCCCGCGGTGATCAGCGCAGCGGTGGTTGCCATGCCGCATGCCAAGTGGGGCGAAACACCCTGCGCATTCGTGGAGACTGTGCCTGACGAACAAACCTCAGGCGATGAGCTGACCGACTGGTGCAGGCAACACCTGGCCGCGTTTAAAGTACCGCGGCATTTTGTATTTGAACCCATCCCCAAAACATCCACCGGCAAAGTACAGAAGTTTTCATTGCGACAGCGGGCAGCAGACCTTAGCTGACGCAGCCATTGTGTCTCACAGCGGCAGCGCTAATCGAGTGGTCATCCAGAAACACCCGAGGGTAAATATTGAAATGCTCAGCACCTGAGGCATCAGTTTAGCGGCTGGCAGGGTAATTCTCTGTAACCCGGTCCAAGCCAGATAGTAAATCCCAAGTACCAACAGCTGCGCCAATTCCACGCCGAGATTAAATCCCAGCAGCGGCATCAGTAACTGTTGATTAAAGATATTGGCCTGCTGCAGGCCATCGGCAAAACCGGCTCCGTGCACCAGACCAAACAGCACCGCCAGCATAGGCGCGATAGTCTGTGCCGCAGTTGCCGAGACCTGCGCCCAGGCCAGGCAGAACAGGGCCAGCAACAGTCCAGCTATCAGCAGCGCTGGCCCACCGATAAAGTAAAACAATGCCAGAACCAGCAAACCGAATGCGCTCAATGCATGATTTCGCCGCAATCCCTGAATAGTCGCTGCTTCCAGCGCCACCACCGCGATGGAAAAGCTGATCAGTATTTCAATCAAGTGCATATCCGGTTTCATCAAGCCCAGTGTGGCCAGTGCCAGCGTAATACTGTGTCCGAGGGTGAAACCGGTAATGCAAAACACCGCCAGCCACATTCGGTTGGCAACAAGCGCCAGGCCGATTAAAAACACGATATGGTCGAGCCCGGATAACACATGATCAAAGCCAGTGCCTAGAAAACCACTGAACCCGGATACCTCTGACTGTTCGGTGTAAACAAAGCTGGCACGGCCTTCACGGAGGACGAGTTCAGACACCTGTTGCTGTGACTTGAATTTCGCGATGTGAATATGAGTGGGCGACACCACAAAAAAGGACGCCACAGTGATCCGCGTGTTGCCATTTACGATTTCCTGCGGGCAGGAAAACCGACCCCGCGCCCGTTGTATCCGCATGCCATCGCCGCGCAATTCAAGTTGGTCAAGCTCGCAGGGCTGTTGGCCTTGCATCACATACAGTGATTCACGCAAATGGGTAAGCAACAGGTCCGATAAAGTGGGGGCCTGATCATATAATTGTGCTAATTGAGTAACCCGACGGCTGTCAACCGCGAATTCAAATGACAATGTGTGTTGTGCCGCTGACCACTCGGAAAAACTCTGGCTGCGGGTATGCGCTGAGGCCGGCTGAGCAACCAATAGCAGCAAGGCCGCTAGTAGCGCAACAATTGCTGCTCCGTTTCTCACCTCAATCCTGATGCAGGGTGATGCGCGCCTGCTTACGCAGCCGGTCAAGGTAACGCTCCAGTGCCTGCTCTTGCTGCCGTCGTTGCCATTCCTTTTGCACCTGATCCCTGACCTGGTTAAAGCCCTGCTGCCCGCCCTGATCATTGGTCATCCAGATATATAATTGACGACCGCTGGACTCGACCGGACCAATAATATCGCCGGCTTGCATGCTTACAACTGCATCGCGCGCCGCCCCTCCAAGCAGGTCGCCGATTTTGCCGAGTGGTAATTCAGCAGCCAGCGATACACTATCAAACCTGGCATTGGCAGCGGCCTGGTCAAACGACAGGCCCGCATTCAAGGCGTCGACAAATAATTGTGCCTCACTGTCGTCGTTCGCTGCCATAACCCGCAGGCTGACTTGCCTGGGACGGGCGAAAAAAGACCGGTTCTGCAGATAGAAATCCTGCAATTGAGCGTCTTGCGGGACCTCGCTTGCGTCCATCGAGGTAACCGAATTCATTAGTGCCTGTACCAGGTTCTTGCGAATCAGGCGATCATCGCTGGCCAGTTCGAGTCTCAGCGCCTGCTGCACCAGCAACTCTTCATCAATCAACAGTTTCAGGGCGCGCTCACGGTCATCGTCGTTCAACTGACGCTTGAGTCCAGACTGCATGGCGTCCAGCGCACGGGCCAGTTCAGCACGTGGGATCGGCGTGCCATCAACCGTGGCGACGTTATCATTGCCGTCAAATGCGCCAAAATCAGGCCGCAGAGACAACAGCAGTGCGGCACTGACGGCGAGAGCCGCCATCAGCACATAGGCTGTTTCAAGCCCCTTCCAATTGCTCAAGAGCTTGCTGGTTGTGCTGACGTGTAGTTGAGGTATATCGGTGACGACCAGGCCCTGACATCTTTCGGGCTCAGGCAGTTCTCATCCTCAGGAGTGCGGTAATCTCCGAGGCACAGAGTTGCCTTGATACAGTTGCCATCTTCATCACGCTCACATTGAATCGGCGCACCATTAATCGTCGGCCGTGGTTCCTGAATAGCCCGCGCGTAATAAAGCGTATCGCGTCCATTGGCGGCAAATTCAGGATCTTCAAATTCAAAACTACAGCCATTCTGGTCGGCCTCACATTGATGACTCACAAATACATCATCAATCAGGTCGCCAATCTTCTCATCGCTTGATATCTGCGGCTGAATGCGCACGATTTCGATGCGCTGTATAAGGTTTCGCTCTTGCGCCGGGTTGTAACATTCGTCCGAACACAGGCTGGCTATACGTTCTTCACCCAACGCGGCAACCGCGTAATCCGGACACCCGGGGTTTTGTTTGAACGAGCCAACTGCGTGCACTTTAAAACGGCCAGACTGCTGTGCTTCGACGGTGGCGCCCATCGGTGCCTTGTTGCCCTCAGCGTCAATGCGATCAAACCACAGCAGCATGCGCGGCCCCGAGGTGGCAAAGGTTTCGCGGCGTTGCAGCGCATCCCATATCTGCTCGCGCGAGCGACCCTCAGTATGCACTGCCGCCAGGCCACCGGTCTGCCAGAAGCTGGATTGACGCTCCAGCTCGGTCAATTGAAAACCGGCCAGGGCCGTCAGTTCAGCGCGGGTCTTGACATGCACTTTTAAATCCGGAGCGCCTTCTTCGGGAAGGAATATCGGACGGTATTTCGGATCAACTACGCCGCCTGCCTCGGTTGTTAAGCGCCTGGCAATTTCTTTATAACCGGTGCCCGGCCGCGCGCGGTGATTATCAGAGGAACCGATAAAACCCCAGTTAAACCGGCTTGGATCCGCCTCGTTATCAAAGTTCGACACTGCCAGACCGTACTGCACACTGGTGCCGGGGCGGTGATGAAAAGACGGTAGGTAGCAATCTGTGCATTGCCCTGAATCCAGCCAATCCTCCGGCTTCTCGCCCTGTACCGCCAGGTGATAGGATACACCCATGCTGGCTGCCGCCTTTCTGGCAGTCGCGGCCAGCGCTGCACATTCTTCGGCATCCCGATCCTCAGCAAGGCAACGTTGCTCGATGATCTGGCCAGCGCGCTGGCATGGCGGCGTATAATTTTCCTGCAGCGGTGCGCAACTGGCAGATTGTTCCAGCGGATCGTCAGCAATCACGTTTGTATAGTCACGGTATTCCTCAGAATTCCCGTGGCCCGAGTAAACTTCTACCAACGGGAATTTTTCCGGCCGATGCTTGCTCTTCAGCTGCTTATCCCAGGTGGTCCCCGGTGGCGTATAAAACCCCCATGAAGAACCATGTGGAATGATCAACGGATCGAGCCCCTGATCTTCAAGCCGTGCTATCAGGTCGCCGGGCAATTTAGCCGATTCAAAACAGTCGGACGGCAATTGGCTGGAAGGCAGATCCGGGTCGCAGGCCGGTACCGCCTGAATGTTTGCCAGGTAAGTATTGAAATCGTAATAATTCTGCCGATTTTTGAAATCGGACATAGGCACAACGGCTGGCAAGCCGCTGGTGCTGTAGCGCAGGGTATCAGTAGCTGTACCCGCCGCGGCAATTGCACGGGCGGCTACTTTGTCATCTTCGATATCCCTGAATATAACGTTCTTATGACCGAAGTGTTCGCTCGGTACCGGACCGACCTGGGTCCACTCAAAGCCGAGCATAGAAACCAGGTCCGGGTTGGACTGATCCGCCGCCTTGGCCTGGCATTCGCGGATAGCGTCCTTGGTGCGGCTCCAGCGGGTCGGCGTGCCGGCTTCGGCATGGTCGGTGATCGACCAGAAGTCGATGGCAGAACAATAACGCGCGTAATCACAGGCATCGGCCACCGGATGCACGCCTTTGCCGTGATTTAAGGGTAAAGACCATAAAAAGGCATCGGTCGAATAGGTTGAATGCACATGCAGATCACCGAACAGAATCTGTTTGCTGCCCTGTGGGTCGGGGCTGACCTGCTGGTCGGCAACCCGGCGTGCAATGATAGCGGCTTCAGGAACCGCCTCTGCAGACGGGCTGCCTGCTAACCGCTCCGACCCCATCTTGCCGCTGAGCACAGCCTGATTGAACATTTGCCAACCGGCGTAGCCAACCACACCCACGACCAGTAACATTATTATTAGTTTTTTCATTATTACCTCTCAGTTTGGACCGGCCAGTTTACCTTCCCGGCGTCAATCGGCATAGTTGCTCATGTCGTGCGCAATTAGTCCGCCACAGCTTCGATAAACCGCATCGGCACGGCTATATTGCACACTTCAATGTTCCCAGCTTTATCAATAAACCATTCTTCAAGCCGGTTAGTGCGTGCTTGCACAAACTTGTTAAAGGTCAGTGTATCTGTACGCATAACCTCAATGTTGCGTTTTTGCTCGTCAATATCGTCGCCGATCCTGATCGACTTTATCGGCACGTATTCCTGCTCGCTTTCATAAAATCCCAACGGGCCGGTGCCACGCTGCAGGCTTAACAGGTGTTGCATGCCGTAAAGCGCCCTGCCGAGCAGAGTAACATTGCGATCGAGGTGTCGCGGCGCATGCCCGGTTACCACATACAGTTCAGCGCCATTGCCACTGTCTGCGGCCATACCGCGGCCGGCACCCAGCATCCCGTAGCAATGCGTCAGCCACACCCGGGTTGCGTCAGCCGCCACCGGAAAGCCGTTCACAAATCCCACTTCATCGGCATAGGCATCACGACTGACAATGCGCTGTATTTTGAGATCATTGCGACTGCGAAAAAATTCCGGCTGCAGTTTTGCCGCCGCCTTTCCCAAATCACGCTTTTGTTCGGGCGTCTCCGCCGGGTCTCCCCACTGCACCACATAATTTTCCTGTGAGCGGACAATCGCCAGGCCGTCAAAGTAGCGTTGCTTGACCAGGGTACGAATATTGGCGATATGGGCCGGCGCAAAGTCCGGCGCGAGTTCGAACAGCACCTCGCCCTGCTCCAATTCCAGTAACAGCAGGTTTTGCGGATCAGGTTGGCGCCAGTCGCTGGCAACCGATGCTTCAATGACCTTGGCACTGGTGAGAATCTGCGCTGCATTTGCACCGGGGAGAAAGGTCAGCAATGCCACCGCCATTATTGTTGTTGTATGCGCTCTGCGCATTAAATTTTGCATCATGCACCTCGGTTTGCGGACTGTTTCGCTGCCAGGCCGGGGCATTATAATATTTTCCTGCTGGCTTGGCTGTAGCTGTTATTACTCAGTGGAATATAGCCGA
>JAHHOC010000012.1 GCA_018677115.1 Arenicella sp.
GGATTGGACTCTATGAAATGCTCGAAATGACCAGTGATTTCAAGAAACTGGTTTTGCCCGACAGCGATTTGCAGGAATTGCGTGAACAAGCGCAGAAAGATGGCCTGCAGACCCTGCGCAACAGCGGCACCAAGAAAGTTGCTGAAGGCATGACCACCATGGAAGAGGTGTTACGGGTGTCGCCGATAGTCACCTGAGCGAGATGACCGCCCGGCAGCAGACGTCGGAGGTTGAAATTTGATGCGCCGAGGCCACGGACAACCTGCAAGCAGAAAAAAATGGGTTAGCCGGATAGGCTACCGGCTGCTGACCATTCTGATTCTGCTGTCCGCCTTACCTATGCTGGTGATCCGCTTCATTGATCCACCCACCAGCAGCTTTATCCAACTCAACATACGCGCCAATAACAAAGACATAGTTCACCATTGGCGTGATCTGGAAGACGTTTCGTTGTACTTCCCGGTCGCAGTGATGGCTTCCGAAGATCAGCAGTTCCCTCACCACTTCGGTTTCGACTTTGCGCAGATTTTTTCAGTGCTGCAATCCGGGGAAGATGGATTTGCCCGCGGTGCCAGCACCATCAGTCAGCAGACAGTGAAAAATCTGTTTTTGTGGCCGGGCCGCAGTATGTTGCGCAAAGCCATCGAGGCTTGGCTGACCTTATGGCTTGAGTTAATCGTTCCCAAAAAACGCATCCTGGAAATCTATATTAACTACGCACAATTTGGAGTCTCGGTATTTGGCGTTGGCGCCGCAAGCGAATACTACTTCGGTATACCCGCCTCACAATTAACCCCCCATCAATCTGCATTGATCGCGGCTAGCCTGCCTACTCCGTCACTCTCTAATCCCGCTAATCCATCCCCGTACCTGCTGGAGCGCGCTGCCTACATTGAAGACCAGATGCCGCGAATTGGCGGTCGACGCATCGTCAGGGAACTTTAAAAGCCGGCGCTGACGTGAGACCATGCAATTATGAATCTAAAATTCCCAAATACACGCATGCGGCGCAGTCGTGCGGCCGATTTTTCGCGTCGGCTGGTACGCGAAACAAGACTGTCAGTGGATGACCTGATCCTGCCGGTTTTTGTAATCGAGGGCGAAAATACTCAACAGGAAGTTGCCTCAATGCCCGGCGTGTATCGCGTGTCCATCGATCTTTTGGTAAAACAGGCACGACGCATCCAGGGCCTTGGCATACCGGCCCTGGCCCTGTTTCCGGTTGTCGATCCGACCGCTAAAAGCGAAACGGCAGAAGAAGCTTTCAACCCGCATGGATTAGCGCAGAGGGCTGTGCACGCTGTTAAGCAAGCTGTGCCAGAAATCGGTGTGATCACCGATGTCGCGCTCGATCCTTTTACCAGCCATGGACAGGATGGTTTATTGGATGAGGACGGCTACGTAGCCAATGACGTCACCATCGAGGTGCTGGTCAAACAGGCGCTGTCGCATGCTGCCGCCGGCGCTGATATTGTCGCGCCGTCTGACATGATGGATGGGCGTGTGGGCGCCATTCGCCTGGCCCTCGAACAGGCTGGCTACCACAATACCGGCATTCTGGCTTATTCCGCCAAGTATGCGTCTGCTTTTTACGGGCCATTTCGAGACGCGGTCGGCTCAGCAGATAATCTCGCCGGTGGCGATAAGAACAGCTACCAGATGGACCCTGCCAACAGCAGCGAATCACTGCCCGAAGCTGCCCTCGATATTGCCGAGGGCGCTGATTACGTGATGGTAAAACCGGCCATGCCCTATCTGGATATCGTTCGTCGAATAAGCCAGCGGTTCGACATTCCAACCTTTGTCTACCAGGTCAGCGGGGAATACGCTATGCTCAAAGCTGCATCAGAAAATGGATGGCTGGAGGAACGTGCCGTAGTTTTGGAATCGCTGACCGGTTTTAAGCGGGCCGGCGCCAGTGCTATCCTGACCTATTATGCTGAGGCAGCCGCTGAATGGCTGGATGAGTCACAATGAGCCTGCAATATTTACACACCATGATCCGGGTCGGCGATCTCGACGCAGCCCTGGATTTCTTCTGCAACAAATTAGGCATGGTAGAAGTCCGTCGTATGGACAACGAGGCCGCGCGATTCTCGCTTATCTTTCTTGCCGCCCCTCTCGATCTGGAGCAAGCGACCAAGGAATCCGCTCCGCTGCTGGAACTGACTTACAATTGGGATGAACATAGTTATGACGGTGGCCGCAATTTTGGTCACCTGGCTTACCGGGTCGACGATATTTACCAGACCTGTCAGCAGCTGATGGATAAGGGTGTGACCATCAACCGACCACCGCGCGATGGCCATATGGCATTTATCCGGTCGCCAGACGGTATTTCGATTGAATTACTGCAGAAAGGGGACAGCCTGCCACCACAGGAACCTTGGCTATCGATGGAAAATACTGGTTCATGGTGATCGCCTGAGGCAATAACAGCCAGCCGCTAATCTCGCCGTGGTCGATTATCTCTACCTGCGAGGGGGCCTTAAACGTGCGTCAGAATTTCGGTAATACACCCAGATTGATGCGATCCTGTTCCAGCTGAATCGATTTCACTCGCAGATATTGTAACGGTAGGCTCGCACGACTGGCCTTATGCACGGGTACCCCGAGCTGCGATAACAGGTCACTTGAGACCGGTAGCATGCCGATAGTAACGGTGAAATCATCGGTGAAAGCAATTTCATCATTGCGCGCAACAGGCTGGCCAGCCACCGCCAGAAAAACTTTGGAATCGAGGAACGGTAACGCCTCGGAAACCCGCTCAACCGCACGACGCGACCTGGCGTCCAGCCTGGAAACTTTGTCCAGGTCGAGCACAATGCCCAGCTCCAGTTCGTCTTGGCGAATCTCCACCTTCAAGGCATCACTGACACTAAGTAGCCGGCGACCATCCGGATCAGCCTGCAGACTGGCTCTCAGCAGTACATTAAATTCAGCCTCAGATAGTTGCAGATTGCCATTCATGACGCCGGCGAATTTACTACCCAAAAATTGCCCGACACCCTGTTGACTGATCTGTTCGCCCAGTTTTTCAGCGTCAATTTCGTGGTGGTTTATCTCCGGCTGGTACCACTCGGGCAACGACCGTGAGTAATGCCAGATGGCACCGACCGCAATAACCGCGAGCAAAACTATGCTCAACAGTATCCGAATCATTCCGGCGTCTCGTGAATCGCAATGGCCTCTACGCCGGGTGGCGGGTGATCGCCATAAACCCATTTACCCCTGTCTAACCATTTGTAAGCAGGCTGGTCCAGGGTAGCTGGTCCCATGCTGGCTTGCTGGACTCCCACACCCTGCATCGAAGTGGAGACAAAACCGGGTATCCAGTAGCTGCCAGTACGCAGATAGGAGAGATAACTGAGGCCAGCAACAGCGACGACAATTAACAGCGCGCCTCGGATAGCGGTTCGCAGCAACATCGGCCTAAAGCAAGTTGAAGCTGACGCTAACGGTCGCCCGAATCTTTTGCGTGCCGAACATTTCTGGCGGTGCCGCATCGGCGGTCATGGTTTTCGCCATTGCCGCCTCCCGGCGATATACCGGCGGCGCGCCATTATTACCCTCGCTAATCTGGTACGCGCTGCCCAGCGACCGTCCCAGTCGCTCAGCCAGAAATTTGGCTTTGTCGCTGGCATCGTCGGCGGCCGCGGCCAGCGCTTCACGCTGCAACTTCTTGGGGTCTTTAAATCCGGTGCTGATTCCATCAATGGTAGAGACCCGGTTATCCACCAGTGCCTGCAGCAATGAAGATACTTTTTGCAGATCATCAATGATAATCGCCAGAGATCGCGAAACCCGCTCGCCCTTATAGATACGCTTTCCGCTGCGGTATTCGTATTCCGGCTGCGCAGATATTTGCGTTGCTTTAACTGACTTTTTGTCGATTCCCGACGCAAGAATAACCTCCAGCACATCAGCATAGCGCTGATCGGCCAGTGTTTTGGCTGCCGCAAGGTCCGGTTGCAGGGCGTGAATGGAAACATTAAGTACCGCCCGATCAGGTTCAGCCTCAATTTCCCCAACACCAACCACGGATATATTGTCCTGCGTTGCGCCCGGCTCGTGCGCACACGCGACCATCGAAACAGTGCCAAACATCAGCACCAATAGTAGATTTCTCATTTGCCTGAAAAAGGGTGACATAACTCTGGTTATTATTACATGCCCGCCGGAATGGTAGATTAAATATCTTTGATCTGTTGTTCTGAATCAGTTTTAGCAAGGTGGCGTCGTCTATGTTGCTGATAGTCAACTACCAGTTTCGCGCTGACGATTATTGCCAGCAACCAAACCGGCGATTGTAGCTTCTGCAGCACAATAGCTCCGAGGATCAGGCCGACATGCATGACCACTACGTGGTGGTACGGCCGTGACATCAGTTGGCGTGGTTTCATGTTGAAAACCTCGCCGCGAAGAATAAAATGCTCTACAAAGGAAACAAGGTGGCTGGCCGCAAGGCCGATCAACCCGAACCAGATATACGGAGACAACACCGCAATAAAATTCAGCAACACCGCCAAACCCTCAGCAAATAGCTGCAGCACTCCACTTACTTCAAAACCGATAATTTCCTCATAGTTGAACTCAGGGACTCCCAGCAGGCTCGACAACAGTATTCCGTGCACCGAACAAAATGCACCATAGTGAAACACAAAAAACACACTGGTAAACCATCCTGAATGGTGTTTATTGACGATAGCCACGGTTATAATCCGCAGCAGGTTGAAGGCCCCGATTATTAAATTCTCTATCCAGAATAAAGCCAGCACCAGCACCGTGTCCCAGCCAAAGAATATCACCCCGACAAGGGGGATCAAGTTTGCCATAATCAGGGCATAGGCGGAAAAAGGCATCGGGGATTTCTAGTCTGGCTTGTGGATTGGGGATTTATTTCCCTCACTGTCAACACACACAAAGCTAATCTTATTTTCAAACAACACCTGTTCCGAGTTGCGGTTGTACCGGGCCCCAAAGACTCGTACGTTATAAGTTACCGAAGTGTTGCCGACGCGTATTTTTTTGCACCGAAAGCGCAGAATCTGGCCCTCATGAATGGGGTGGCGAAACTCCACATGGTCAAGCCCTATGGTCACAAAATGCTGACCCGGAAAGTCCAGGCTGACGCGGATATAGGCAATTTCGTCCAACCACTTGAGCAAGGTGCCACCAAACAGGCTGCCATAGTCGTTCAGGTCCGCTGGTAAAACTATTTTGTAATGTTCCATAATTAAGCAATGCGCGTATGCAATATCGCATTAGTGTGCACGATTTGAACCCCAACAACCAGACATCCCTGGACCACAGTGGAGTACACCAATGAAAAAGACCCCCAGTAATATCCGCCTGCACAGTAAATCACGCGTACTTGAGGTGGTATTTGACGATGAGGTGTTCCGCTTACCCTGTGAATACTTGCGAGTCTATTCACCTTCGGCTGAAGTGCAAGGTCATGGGCCCGGACAGGAAGTACTGCAGAGTGGCAAAGAACAGGTAAACATCGTTGCCATAGAGCCGGTAGGGCATTATGCTGTGCGTCTTATTTTTAGTGACTCACACAATTCCGGCATCTATTCCTGGGATATACTTTATGACCTGGGCCGCCACCGACTGGCAAAATGGGCCCGCTACCTGCAACGTCTCGAAGCAGCAGGCGTCAAGCGGGAGCCACAGGCAAATGATGCTCTGCTGAGCTAAATTGACACCCAGTATCCGATGACAGAGAGCAAGGACAAAACACATTTTGGCTATCAGCAGGTCGACGCTGAAAATAAGCAGGACCTGGTTGGAAAGGTGTTCACATCGGTAGCCGGGGAATATGATCTGATGAACGATGTGATGTCACT
>JAHHOC010000064.1 GCA_018677115.1 Arenicella sp.
GTGCCGGGCTGGTCTGCCTGGGCTTGGTCCTGTACCAATACAAACCGAAATTAGGATTGCGCAAACTCTAGGCAAAAGTCACAGACATGAAAAAATTGTTAATCATCGCCCACACTCCGTCGGTCAATACAGAAGCCTTGGCAAGCGGACTGCTCGAGGGCACACGCCACCCGGATATAGCCGGTGTGGAGAGTGAACTCCGCTCACCGTTTGATTGTGATGCTGAAAAAATACTTCAACAGGATGCCCTCATCTTATTCACCACCGAAAATTTCGGTTATATGAGCGGTGCGTTAAAAGATTTTTTTGAGCGGATTTACTATCCATGCCTGGAAGCTGAAAATAGTAATGAAGGCAAACCTTTTGCGCTGGTGATCCGTGCCGGCCTGGATGGCACCGGCACCGATATTGCGGTACACAAGATCATCAATGGGTTAAAATGGCGTGAGGTACAACCCACGCTTTTGTGTCACGGCGAGCATCAAGCTGAGTTTATAGAACAATGCCGGGGATTGGGCATGGCCATGGCCGCCGGCCTCGAAAACGAGATATTCTGATGAGCAGAAGAACTGAAATTGAAGCGGACGTGTTCCGCAAGCTGGTTGCACACCTCGATAACAATAAAGAGGTGCAAAATATTGACTTGATGATACTGGCTAATTTTTGCCGCAACTGCCTGGCCAAGTGGTACTCAGCAAGCGCCGCCGATTTAGGCGAAGACATCGACTACGAACAGGCCCGTGAGATAATTTACCGGATGCCTTATGCGGAATGGAAACAAAACTACCAGACTGAAGCAACAGCCGAACAATTGGCTGCAATGCAGGCCAGAAAGAGTCGCTAGGAAGTTTCCGAGCAGGCATGAAAAAGCCAACGCAAGGCTGGCTTAATAAATCGCGACCGTTAAATAGACCAGCTATTTGATTTTGGCTTCCTTGTATTCGACGTGCTTACGAACAACCGGGTCAAACTTTTTGATCACCATTTTCTCGGTCATGGTTCGTTTGTTCTTAGTGGTTGTGTAATAGTGACCAGTGCCGGCACTGGAAACCAATTTAATCTTATCTCGCATTTTTTATCTCCCCGCTTATACTTTCTCGCCACGCGAACGCAGGTCTTTCAAAACTTCATCAATGCCTTTCTTATCGATGATTCGAATACCTTTCGACGACACACGCAGGCGAACCCAGCGGTTCTCGCTTTCAACCCAAAATTTACGATGGTGCAGATTAGGCACGAACGTACGACGCGTGCGATTTTTTGCATGCGAAACATTGTTTCCAAAAACAGTCGCCTTACCGGTTACCTGACATACTCTAGACATAGTATTGACCCAACGAATTTTCTAATCTAACAAAGGATTTAATAATCAATGATTTACGGCGTTCCCACCGACTAGTGGTGGTCAGCTTTGATCAGGGTGCGATTTATACCAGAAAGGCCTCCAAAATAAAACAAATATAATGATTTTTTGAGCTCATTCCAGAACTAATCCAGCGCACCCATTTCTGCAAAAGAAACAACTTCAGCGTCACCAATTACAAAATGATCGAGTAACTTCACGCCTACCATGCCTAGTGCCAGGTAAAGGGCTTCGGTGAGTGACTTGTCCGCAGCGCTCGGTTCAGCCACTCCCGAGGGATGATTATGCGCAACTATCATTGCGGCGGCGTTATATTTCAAAGCCTCTTTTACTACCTCCCGCACCGGTACGGATGCAGTGTCGATAGTGCCCCGGAACAATTCCTGATGATGGATAACCCTGTTTTTGCTGTCTAAAAACATAGCGAAAAAGGATTCGTAGGGTTTGTCGCGCAGACACAGGGTCAAATAGTCTCTGCTCATCTGCGGACTGCTGATGGCATCACCTTTGTGAAATTTTTCCATCAGGTAGCGCCTGCCCAGTTCCAGACCGGCCTGAAGTTGAACATACTTGGCGGGTCCAATGCCTTTGAATCCTGACAAATCCGCTAGATTCAAATTGAGGAAGCTGCGTAATCCACCGGCTTTCACAAGTGCTTCGCGGGCCACCTCAATTGCACTTTTACCAGGCAGACCGGTGCGAATGAATATCGCCAGCAATTCAGCGTCACCCAGGCTTTGCGGGCCCTTGCTTAACAATTTTTCACGTGGTCTTTCCGAAGCGGGCCATTGCTTAATAGACATTTTTACCTCCATGTAAAAACAACTGTATTCCTTGCAGGAACTCAATTACAGCATAGTGCCGCCAAATCAGCAAAAGTTTCACGCTGTCGGCACTGTATCAGCAGAAAACGGTGACAATTTGGTGATCTATCGGACATAATCGCTGTGTGCACAGCAGCACTAAACTATTGAAAGCAAATCAAATGGCCGATGAAGACATAAAGAGCTTGACCAGTAAGCGCGTTCTGCTGGGTGTCAGCGCAGGGATTGCGGCTTATAAAACCCCGGATCTGGTGCGCAGGTTGGCCGAACTGGGCGCCGATGTCAGGGTTATCCTGAGCAAAAACTCGGAGCAGTTTGTGGCCCCGCTGGCATTGCAGGCAGTAAGCGGACATGCCGTGCACAATCACGCCATGACCGCAGAAAGCGAGTCCGGCATGGGCCACATTGATCTCGCCCGCTGGGCAGATGTGGTGCTGATTGCGCCGGCCACAGCAAATTTCATCGCCCGCTTGTGCCAGGGTGCAGCGGATGAATTACTAACTACGGTATGCGTCGCTACCGCAGCCCCTTTGGTCATAGCACCCGCCATGAATCAACAGATGTGGCAAAACCAGGCAACGCAGGATAACGTTGCCACGCTCATACAACGTGGAGTGCGCATGCTCGGTCCTGATTCCGGTGAGCAGGCCTGCGGTGAAGTGGGCCCCGGGCGAATGATGCAACCCGAAGATATAGCTGCTGGGCTGAGCCAGAGCTTTGAGCACTCCAGCCTGACCGGCACGTCGGTTATGATTACCGCTGGCCCCACCTGGGAGGCGCTGGATCCCGTACGCGGCCTGACTAATCACAGTTCCGGACTGATGGGCTATGCTATTGCGCAAGCGGCGGTTGAAGCAGGTGCCAGTGTTACCCTTGTTTCAGGGCCGACAAACCTGGAAGCACCGCAGGGTACACAGTGCGTGGACGTGATATCCGCACTGCAAATGCATGCTGCGGTCATGGCGGACATCGACAGGCAGGACATTTTTATTGCTGTAGCCGCAGTCGCTGATTATCGCCCGCAACTGGAAGAACTCAAAAAAATAAAGAAAAATGCAGAGAAGGTAAGTATCGGCCTGATCAGGAATCCGGACATTCTGGCCGAGGTCGCCAGACTCCCAAAAGCGCCCTTCTGCGTGGGTTTCGCGGCCGAAACCCATGATGTGGAACAATATGCCCGCGCCAAATTGAAGGCTAAGAAATTACAGCTGGTTGCCGCCAACCATGTCGGCGGCGATGAGACTGGTTTTGGAGTGGCGGATAATGCTATTTCCCTGATCTCCAGTGATTCGGTTACAGAGTTACCAAAGCAGAACAAACACGCGCTGGCACGTGCCCTGATTGTCGAAATTGCCCAACATTATCAAGCTTCCAATAACAATCTATGAAAAAAGCAATACAACTGAAAATACTGGATCCCCGCGTGGGTGACTCGCTGGAGTTGCCTTCCTATGCGACTGACGGCTCGGCAGGTATGGACTTGCGTGCGTGTATAGACGAGGAATTAATCTTGCAGCCCGGGGAAACCAATCTTATTCCGACCGGCCTGTCTATATTCGTTGCCGATCCATCACTGGCTGCTGTGCTATTACCGCGTTCCGGCCTTGGGCATAAACACGGCATCGTGCTGGGCAACCTGACAGGCCTGATTGATTCGGACTACCAGGGTCCATTAATGGTCTCGTTGTGGAATCGTGGTGACACCGCATTCACGGTACAGCCAGGCGACCGCATTGCGCAGATGGTTTTCGTGCCGATCGTACAAGCCGAATTTGAATTGGTGGACGAGTTTGACAGCTCAGCGCGGGCGACAGGTGGGTTTGGTCACACCGGATTGAAATAAACTTCGACAACGCCAATCCCCGCATCGAATTGGCTCAATTGTTTGTTATAATCATCGGCCCGGAATTCAGTCACGGCGAGCTTATGGGGAGAGTTCACGGAGCTTTAATCCTGCAGTAAGGTCATCGGCCTTGAAAAGTTTAACGCAACTCACTAGGCGCGGTTTTGAGCGCAGCAACATGAGGAAACTATGTCAGACACGCTAAGCATAAAAGACAATCGGACCGGCAAGGAATATGAAATAGATATCGTTGACGACAATATAAGGGCTCTCGATTTACGTCAGATAAAGGTCAATGAATCGGATTTCGGCATGATGAGTTATGACCCGGGGTATATGAATACAGCGAGCTGCACCAGCCGGATTACCGACTTACATGGTTCGCAGGGAATATTGCGTTACCGTGGCTACCCGATTGAACAGCTGGCAGAAAACAGCACTTTCCTGGATGTTGTCCACCTGCTATTCAACGGCGAGCTACCCAATGCCCAGGAGTCCACTGATTGGGAGCAGCGCATCAAGAATCACACTATGATTCATGAAAAAACCAAGAGCCTGCTGGCGATGGGCTTCAATTACGATGCGCACCCCATGGGCACCTTTATTGCAACGGTAGCAGCGCTTTCCACCTACTACCCTGATGCCAAGGATGTAGATGACCCGGATATGCGTATGCTGCAGGCAGTCAGGTTGATCGGCAAAACCCCAACCATCGCTTCCTATGCTTACCGCAACAGCCGTGGTCTGCCGTTTATCTATCCGGATAATCAGTTGAGCTATACCGGTAACTTCCTGAATATGATGTACCGCATGGTCGAACCGCGCTACCAGGCCGATCC
>JAHHOC010000094.1 GCA_018677115.1 Arenicella sp.
AGATTGAGCAGCACGGCCCCTACAGTCAATGCGGTGTTGAAACCCCAGATCAATTTCGGACCAAATTGCGCCAATGCAGTAGTTAACAGCCAGGCCGCAGTCCAGCCTGCAAGCCGGATCGTGTTTCTTGTTGAGTTTGAGGCCCAGTCGTCGGCACCTGGGTTTGAGTTATTCATAAGTCTTATACCTTTGTCATATTGTAAAGTTAGCTTTACTTTATATTATGCAATCACTGCCATGATGTCAACTATACTTTACATAATATCGAGTTTAGTTTACCTATTGGACCGCATGCATCGTTTTCATATCACGAAAACAAACAAATCGCCTGTAGGAGACTATACAAACGCAAATAGGAATGATTTGCATTTGTATTAGCATCTTATATAATTTAAGGTTCCTTTATACCCGCGTAGATGCGCGCTCCCAATCGGGATCGGAGTTATTGTGAATCTAAAATTTTTTATCACGTTGGTCATTACCATTGTGACCATTCGTCCGGCATTTGCCGATCAGCCCAGCATGCAGGCGCAGATTGATATGCTGCAGAAACAGGTTAATGCGCTGCAGGCACAGCTTGACCTGATCGCTGCCAGTGCCAATTCAGCCCAAACCCAGGCACAGCAGGCAAGTCAGGTTGCTGAACTGGTGGCCGACCGGGTTGAATCTGTCAGCAGCCCTGCTGCCTTAAAAACCACCATCGGTGGCTATGGCGAACTGCATTACAACGACCTCGACAGTGGCAGTGAAATCGATTTCCACCGCTTTGTGCTGTTTTTCGATCACCAGTTCTCCGATAAGCTGAGCTTCGTTTCCGAGCTGGAGCTCGAGCATGCGCTGGCAGGCGATGGCAAGCCAGGTGAAATAGAACTTGAGCAAGCCTATATTCAATATGATTTCGGCGGCAACAGTAATGCCAAAGCGGGTTTGTTTCTGGTGCCTGTTGGCATGATTAACGAAACCCATGAACCGCCCACGTTTTATGGTGTGGAACGAAACGAAATAGAAAAAAATATTATCCCTTCAACCTGGTGGGAGGCCGGCGCAGCCTATGGGGGTTATTCCGAGTCGGGTCTGTCCTGGGACCTGGCCTTGCATTCCGGATTAGCCACCCCGATCGAGGGCGCTAACGCCTATAAAATCCGTAATGGCCGGCAGAAAGTTGCCGAAGCGCGGGCCGAAGACCTGGCGGTGACCGGCCGCTTGAAGTACACCGGCATACCGGGGTTGGAATTGGGTCTCGCTGCCCAGTACCAGCAGGATGTCACGCAGGGCCTGGCGCTTGAAAGCGCCAGCGCCACTTTGTTGGAGGCCCATGTCAGTTACAGCGATGGACCGTTCGGCCTCAAGGCGCTGGCGGCACAGTGGGATATCGACAGTGCTGCGGCAGAGATGATCGGTCGTGATAAACAACAAGGGTTTTACATTGAACCGTCATGGCGCATAAACGATGCCTGGGGAGTGTTTGCCCGCTACAGCGAATGGAATAATGAAGCCGGTCTGCCGGGGGAAGATGCCGAGCAAGTCGATTTCGGCGTTAATTGGTGGTTGCATCCTGACGTCGTACTCAAGGCTGATTATGAAACACAGTCGGGCTCGAAAGACGACAAAGGGTTTAACCTCGGGGTTGGCTACCAGTTTTGATCAAAGCAATAATACTGTCGATGCTGGCTTTTACGCCGGTCAGCTACGCGGTACAAGGCAGCTTTGAGCTGTCACGCGAAGAATTTCTCCGCAGTGTTTTCGGGGCGGAGCCACCAGCCGCTGAGCGAGTCTGGATTACCGGCGAATTGAGGACCCAAGTGGCCGCCATACTCGATCATGAGGTGTCGTTTATGCGCGCGCCCTACTGGCGACGTGGGAATACAACCGTTTGGGTATTGGATGAAATCGGTAAATATAAGCCCATTACCACGGCAATCGTATTGCAGCATAAAGCAGATGGTGAAACCAGCGTGCAGCAGGTGAAAGTATTGGCGTTTCGTGAGTCACGTGGCTGGGAAGTGAAGTACTCCTTCTTCACCGATCAGTTTATCGGCGTACAACGCAATCCAGGAGGTGGCTTGAGCCACAAAGTAGACGGAATTACCGGGGCCACCATGTCAGTGAGCGCATTGAAGAAGCAGGCAGAGACTGCGTTGTTACTTAACCGGCATGTTCAAGCGCAATAATTCCCGGCCGCGAGGCTCACAGCGTAATGGCAAGCTCCCCGGCCGCCGCTGGCACCGGCGTCTCGGTATCATCTCAGCGCTGCCGGTCTTGTTACTGGCGGTCACCGGCATTGCACTGAATCATGATGAGCGCCTGAGCGGTCTCGACGGCTTTGTGCAGTCCAGCTGGTTACTCGACTGGTACGACATAGGCGCCCCTGGCGAAGTATTCGGAAGTGACACAGCCGGAGTTGAACTGTTGTCAGCAGACGGATTTATTTTAATCGGCGGCGAGGCAAAGCTGTTCGATCAGGCACCGCTTATTGGCACATTGATGCACCAGGATTTGCTGCATGTGATTACCGAGACTGAAATGCATATTTTCACTAGCGAGCGGCAATTGGTAGAAAGCCTTTCGCTACCTGAACGCATTTCCGGGGTCTGGTTGACCTCAGAGGCGAGTATTATTCAATTCCAACCGGACAAGACGCTGTACAGCATCGACACTCTCAGTGAGGTGCCACACAACATTGAGCCCATCATTACTGGCAATTTGAGTGACCAGTTACAACAACGACCCGAAACTGCGTCCGGGTTCCGGCGGCTAATGCTGCCGCGTAGCCGGGTATTACAGGATGTACACAGCGGCCGTTTCTTCGGCCAGGCAGGAGTGCTGCTGATGGATTTATTCGCGCTACTGTTTATTGTTTTGGCAATCACTGGAATCCGCATGTGGTGGCGCAGATCCCGTTGATCAATTCCTACAGCCGCACGAACCTGCCGATGCTTTCCAGTCTAAAGCTAACGCTCACTTAATTTAGATTAAGAGATCTGGTAGAGCCAATAATGAGCATCGCTGTCTCGCGTATAAGGCGCGTTTTCAATATGCAGCACCAGCGATGCGTCGCCGCTGGCAACGGCCGCATCGCTGACTTGCTGGTAGTTAGTTGATTCGTAGTAGGCCTGGCGTGTTGATGTCATTACCAGCCCGCCCGGTTTGGCAAATTGCAGCATGTTGTTCAGGCTCTCTGGCCTTACATGACCCAGCGTGAAGACACCACAACAAATGACAATGTCATATTGATTCCGCCATCTGCTATGTGAGTTGAGGTTAATATCTACATCGGCGGTTAGCTCCCGATAGATGCCAAGGCCGCGTGCCTTGTCGATCATTTCAGGCGACAAATCCACCCCATCGATGATTTTAAAACCCTGGTTTTTGAGCACTGCTCCGACCAGGCCGGTACCACATCCCACATCAATTACGCGGTATTTTGCAAGCTCCGATTGCGGCCTGTGCTCCGCCAGCCAGCGTACAAGCACATTAACCATGTGCAGCGGGGCAACATGATCGCCCTGCAGATCTGAATCATAAGTTTCCGACCACTTTGCATAATATTCCCTGATGGCCTTGCTGCTGCCATCAAGTTGCAGAGCCTGACTGATATTCTCCGGCAGTTTGGGCTTATCGCTCACCTTATTTTACGGTTACCTTTATGCGACATGACGGCTTTGTAGTGGTGTATATCATTTCACTTATCGTTGCTGATGTTGGAAGTTCTCAGCCCGGTACACGGG
>JAHHOC010000099.1 GCA_018677115.1 Arenicella sp.
ACTGGGAGCGGCAGGCGAACTCATTCCATGCAAAATTAGCCTTACTCACGTCAAGATCGCAGCTTACTCGAAATCCTGCCATTTACGATGATCGCGGATAATCAATCCCAATGCATCATCCGGGCCCGCCGCGCCAGCCTTGTACTTCTTGACCCGCTGTGCGGTTGTTTTCCAGCCATCTATAATGCCGTCGACCCATCGCCAGGCGCCGCGTAACTCATCAGAACGCATGAACAAAGTCTGGTCACCGCGTGTGACATCAAGTAACAAGCGTTCATAAGCGCTTGGAGAACGGTGCTCTTCGAACGCCTCTTCGAATGACAGATTCAGGCCGACATTCTGGATGCTGAACTCTTCACTTAGTCCTGGCACCTTGTTCATCAGGTTCATTTCAATGCCTTCGTTGGGCTGCAATCGAATCACCAGTGAATTGTTGTTAATTGCATTTGGGTCGATATCAATGAACTTAAAAACCACTGGCTTAAACTGAATCACAATCTCCGAATAGCGGTTCGGCATACGCTTTCCGGTGCGCAGGTAGAAAGGCACACCGGCCCAGCGATTGTTATCAATATGGGCTTTGATCGCCACAAATGTTTCAGTATCCGAGTGTTTGTCCTGCGTGTCTTTTTCATCGGTATAACCATTCACCAGTTGGTTGTCGACAGAACCGCCTGCATATTGCCCGCGCACCGTGCAGGCCTGGACATTGCCCGCATCGATTGGCGCCAGGCAACGGATGATTTTTAATTTCTCATCACGAATATCATCGGCCTCGTTACGCGCTGGAAATTCCATAGCCACCAGGCAAACCAATTGCAGAATATGATTCTGTACCATATCGCGAAGTGCACCCGACTCGTTGTAATAGTTCCAGCGCCCTTCCACACCGACCGACTCGGCGACGGTTACCTGCACATGATCGATATAGTTCCGGTTCCACAATGGCTCAAAGAAAATATTGGCAAAGCGCAATGCCAGTAAATTCTGCACGGTTTCCTTGCCCAGATAATGATCAATTCGGTAAATCTGGTGTTCATCGAAAGTCTTAAATAGCGTGTCGTTTATTTCACCAAACGATTCCAGCGAGAATCCTAACGGCTTTTCGACCACCAGCCGCGTGCCTTCAGACACCACACCGGCTTTGCCCATTGCATCACAAATGGGCGCAAATATGGTTGGTGGTGTGGAGAGGAAAAAAACAATATCATCATCGCCCAGCTCCTGTTTCAGGCGCACCAGGTCATCTGCTTCAGTTGCACTGCCCTTGAAGTGAATGACGCGGTCGCGAAACCGCTCCCAGCACTGTTCGTCAACGCCATCAATATAGTCACTATCCCTGGTCCACTGCAGCATATTGTCGAGAAATCCTTCGCGGTCATATCTGCCTCGCCCAAAACCGACGACCTTGGTGCAGTCGGCCAGCAGTTGGTCACGATGCAGGGCATACAGAGCGGGATATAATTTTCTAAACGCCAAATCGCCTTCACCGCCGACGATTACAATATTACAGGTAGTAAGCATTGCGTTCTCCGTGGCGACAAGCGCCACTATCAAATTTGTTATGTAATTAATTTACACAGATTGCCGTGCATAATAGCTTATTGCGGTAAAAATGTCATATAATTACATATTATTGGGCGGCGGATTTAGCAACAATTGCCAACCATATTGAGCGAAAATAGCATGCACAGTAATGTTGACCAGACACCATTCCCTTCGCGGGAAACAGAGGTTGAAACCATGATCGCGCCAAAGATTGACCATCCTATATTGATCGCCGATATCGGTGGCACAAATGCACGCTTCGCGCTTGCCACGGCTGAGCAACCGTTTTTCGTGCAGGCGCAGACTTATCAGTGCGCGGACTATGAAAACATTGACCAGGCTATAGACGCCTACCTGCATGCGCATAATCTGGACCACCTTGAAGGACTATGCTTTGCAGTGGCAGGTCCGATTATTAACGGCTGCGTCAGTTTCACCAATAACCATTGGCAGATTTGTATTGATGATTTAAAGCAGCATTACTCCATTGGGCAAATAAAACTGTTAAATGACTTTGAATCCATCGCTTACAGCTTGCCTAAATTACGGCCGGTCGATTTATTTAATGTCGGCGGCAGATGGCCGACTGTTGGCGGTGACCATTACACAGTGGCCGTAGTAGGCCCGGGCAGCGGGCTTGGAATAGCCGGCCTGCGTTTTTATGACGGTAGGGCAGTACCGATAATAACTGAAGGCGGTCACGCCGGCTTCGCGCCGGAAAACGAATTGCAGGTACAGGTGCTGGAATACCTGCAACTGAAATTTGGCCGGGTGTCACGGGAGCGGCTATTGTCCGGACCCGGTCTGATGAACATTCACGAAGCACTGTGTGAAATTCATGATCGTGAAAATCCCGGTTTGTCGGCTTCTGACATCGCTTACGCAGGCACGCGCGGCAACTATGAAATCTGCGTACAGAGCATGGACCTGTATTTTGAAGTGCTCGGCCAGGTCGCCGGTGATGTCGCCCTGACACTGGGTGCCACCGACGGGATTTTTATTGGCGGTGGTATCACCCAGCGCTATCCGCAGCACCTGAAGAAAAGCAAATTCCGCTGTGGCTTTGAAAGCAAGGGTCGCCACAGCCACTTTATGAAAGACATTCCAACCTGGCTGATTAAACGCAAAAACCCGGGACTACGTGGTGCCAGCGTTTATGCCAACGAATTTTTTGATATTCCCTGAATAAATTGAATTCGAGTCGGTTCGGACACGCACGAGTCTTCCATTATTGAGCTGCTGCATTGAGCTGCTGCGGCCAGAAGGGAACCAATCCTCACTCGGCAGCCGACAAGAGCGGGCCTGTTCACCAATAAAAAACCGGCGGTATCTTAAGACACCGCCGGTTGTTTGATTGCATAGCCAGACAACAAGCATCTGGCCCTGGCTGGCTGAGATTAAATCAAGAAGACAAATATCGCTAGCGGCGTGAAAGCGACGAGTCCAGTCAAGATCTCTTCAATAACTAAGCTGTTCATAACTATTCCCCCGGTTCGTTTAGTTC
>JAHHOC010000104.1 GCA_018677115.1 Arenicella sp.
GGATAACTGTATCCACTTCTAAACGCCTACTCAGCAGCGGCACCAGCTTAACTCGCAATTGTGCTGCGGCCACCTTCAACATCGGGCCATCCTGATAGCCGATCTGCGGTGGTTGGGAGAAGCTTAACTGCTCAATATTGACACCCAGCCAGGGAAATACCGAATAGGAAAGATCACCGTCAATCTGCAGTTGGCGGTCGGTTTCGCGCTCAATCAGCTTAACCAGCGTATCACGTAGCTCGTTGGGCTCGAAAACCCTGGGCAGGATAAAGGCTGCGGCCACTAACAGCAATGCTAGCGTCAGCAGAAAACCAGCGATCCATTTAAAGAGTGTCAACATCAGCACAAAACCAATTCCATTGTGTTTTAGATTATCACCCTGAACACTATAACGACTGCAGATGAACCAAAAATTAACGCGGCATCAACATGCCTCAATAATCTTTTCCCTGTTCAATCTTCTGTCAGCTATCAGCGGGTTTTATACATCCTTATACGAATCATCAATTTTATCGATTATTCGTGTCAACGCGTCGAACTCCATTTCACCGATGGCACCCGTGTTATTGCTCATCTGCATTTTTAATAGTTCAGCACTTTGCTGGCCGATTTCCTCGGCTACCGGAACCACTGCTTTTCCGGTCATATCAACGGCTGCCTGAATCTCGCAGGCGCGCTGTAACAGGTAAAGGTTAAGCACCATTTCGGGGATAGTATGGCCGCAGGCCAACAAACCGTGGCTACGCAAAATCAAGACATCTTTATCACCCAGGCTTTCTATTAACCGTTCACTCTCCCCGGGCATAACGGTAATACCGTGGAAATCGTGGTAAGCGACCCGGTCATACAGCAACACTGAGTAAAAATTATCAATGCGTAAACCTTCCTGCTGGCAGGCTACAGTCATACCGGCAGTGGAATGAATATGACCGATACAGTGAGCGTCCTCTCGCACACCGTGTATGGTGCTGTGAATCAGCATGCCTGCCGGATTAACCGCGTAGTCGGTGGGTTCCACTATATTTCCCTCGATATCCACTTTGACCAGATTGGACGCGGTCACCTCGCTGTAATGCAGGCCATAAGGGTTGATCAGGAAATGCCCCTCATCGCCGGGCAATCGCATGGTGATGTGGTTATAGATCAACTCATCCCAGCCCAGGTAATCAAATATTCGGTAGCAGGCGGCGAGTTGGGTGCGCAGGTCTTTTTCTTGTTGATTCATGGTATCAATGATGCGGATTAGAAGCGTTTGATTATATGCCAGAACGGGTTTCACTAAAACCAAGTGAACCGGTGGCTTTGACTATCGATCAATTATTCACAAACCGGGTCCCTGAAGCCGTCGAATTATTGATGACATTGAGAAAACTGCCTTTGTGCGCGGCACTGGTAATGGCAAGATGCTTAATCCCTCTGTGCAACAATTGCAAAGCCTCCTCTACCTTGGGAATCATTCCATCAGCGATTACCCCGTCCTTGATCAGCTGTTTTGCCGATTCTGGTGTAATAGTCGCTATACGGCTGGCAGGATCTTCTATATCAGTCAGAATGCCACCCACAGTGGTGGTCAGAATCAAGGCCTCGGCCTGAACTGCGGAGGCAATTTGGGTAGCAGTTGTATCGGCGTTGATATTATATAGTTCGCCCTGCTGGCCAACTCCGAGCGAAGCGATCACTGGCACCTGCTGCAGCTGTATTAAACCAAGCAGCAGGTCGACATTGATGGCAACCACATCACCGACTTCACCGAAATCAACGGGTTCCGGCCCGGCTCCGCTGATCACGCGCGGAGGGCGCCGCACCGCTTGAATTAATTTTCCGGAAGCACCACTGCAACCAAATGCAGGCAAGCCGCCACCAATCATGGCCGCAACAAGGTCGACATTGACCTGTCCGCATAACCCCTGTTTCACCGCCAGCAGGTCCGCCCTGCTGGTAATGCGCCTGCCGCCAACCTGTCTGACCGGCAGCTTATGCAGAGCCTGCAGTGCACTTACCTGCGCCCCACCACCATGCAAAACCACACATTGCCAGCCGGCGTCGGCCAGATCCCTGATATTGTTGATTAAACCGTCAAGTTGCTGCGCATCCAGCAGTATTTCACCGCCTACTTTGACAACCGCCAGCGGATCGCCGCTGTCACCACTCATCAGGGCCACATCCCCGGCTGCAGAAGCTGGTGCTCGTTTGGCTTACCAGTCATTAAATTGAAATTTTGAATTGCCTGACCGGCACCCCCCTTTACCAGGTTGTCCAGCACTGCTATTGCACATAGCGTGCGCTTGCCAGACACCTCGTCGGTTTTTAACTGCAGACCAATTTCAATCCGCAGTGTGTTTTTTACCGCCACAACTTCCGGGGTCATGCCAGCTGGCAGCACGGAGATCAGAGGAAAATCGGCATAGAAGTCGTGATACTGCCGACGCAGTGCCGCCTCATCAATTTCGTCGGTGAGATCAAATTGGGCGATAGACATCATGCCACGCGCCAGCGGCGCAGATACCGGCACAAAGTCCAGCGAAACCCGGTTCGCCCCTGCTGCGCGCAGGGTTTGCAGTATTTCAGGCGTGTGTTGATGATTGAAAACTTTATAGGCTTTGATGTTGTTGCTGCGTATGGTGTGATGATTGCCAACCTGCGGATGCACGCCGGAACCACTCGACCCGGTCAATGCCACCAGGCGGATAGTATTCTCATCCAGGGCGCCCGCTTTGGCCAACGGCAACAAGGACACGGCGATACAGGTGGCAAAACATCCGGGATTCGCTACATACTGTGCCGTTTTAATCTGCTCGGAATAAAGCTCAGGCATGCCATAAACAAAGCTGCCCAGTCGCGCAGGACACGGGTGTTCAGGCGCATAAACCCGGATGTAATCGTCTAATTGCTCGAGACGGAAGTCGCCCGACAGGTCAATCA
>JAHHOC010000124.1 GCA_018677115.1 Arenicella sp.
GCTCTTCCTGTTAGATGAAATTGATAAAATGGCAGCGGATTTCCGTGGTGATCCGGCATCGGCCATGCTGGAAGTACTTGATCCGGAACAAAACCATACTTTCGCAGATCACTATCTGGAAGTAGATTACGACCTGTCTGAAGTTATGTTTGTTGCCACTGCCAATACCCTGGACATACCAGGGCCTCTGCTTGATCGCATGGAGGTGATCCGTCTTGAGGGGTATACGGAGGATGAAAAATTAAATATTGCTCAGCGCTACCTTGTAAAAAAACAAAAAGAAAACAATGGGTTGCGTGACTCTGAAATTGAAATAGAGAAGTCGGCAATTATAGATATCATCCGCTACTACACACGGGAAGCAGGCGTCCGTAGCCTGGAGAGAGAACTGGCAAAAATATGCCGTAAGGTGACCCGTGAACTGCTGGCAGACAGTGAGTTGAAAAAACTTACCGTCACGGCCGATAACATTGACGACTATCTGGGTGTGCGCAAATTTAAATATGGCATTGCAGAAGAAGAAAACCGTGTCGGACAGGTAACCGGCCTGGCCTGGACCCAGGTGGGCGGTGAGCTACTGTCGATTGAGTCTGTAACGGTGCCCGGCAAGGGTAAACAAACTTACACCGGAAAGCTCGGCGATGTGATGCAGGAATCGATTCAGGCTGCGGTAACCGTTGTGCGCACCCGTGCGCAGAGTCTCGGAATAGACAAGGACTTTTTTGCTGAACGAGATTTTCATATTCACGTACCAGAAGGGGCGACGCCGAAAGACGGGCCCAGCGCTGGAATCGGCATGTGTGTTGCGCTTATTTCTGCTGCCACCAACATTCCGGTTAAATCAGACGTGGCGATGACCGGGGAAATTACTTTGCGCGGCGAAGTGTTGCCGATTGGCGGACTGAAGGAGAAGTTGCTCGCAGCACACCGTGGCGCGATTAAGACTGTCATCATTCCAAAGGAGAACGAAAAAGATCTTGTCGAAATTTCAGAAGAAATAAAGGCCGATCTGGTTATTAAGCCTGTTAAGTGGATTGATGAGGTTCTGGAAGTGGCATTGGCCGAGTTACCTGTTGCTCTCAGTGAAGAAAAGTCGGCCGCAGAAGGAGTTAACCAATCTGCCAAGAAACCGGTTTCCAAGCCCGTACCACGGCACTAACAATCGGTTAAAAATCAACGCCCTCTGGCATTTCATTCACTTCTCGGATTAACCCTGAGAAGCGGTGCTAATCCGCGCAAACCCTTGTGGTTACTGGCTTTACCCGTTTTTTATTTGCAAGTCAATGTTGAATTTTATATATAAAAGGAACATCATACGCGATGTGGTGAAGGACGTTGGATGACCTAAACGGGGTTGCTGGACAATGTCCCAGTAAATTGATTTTTACGAGCACTACGATACCCAAAACGTACTACCTGAACTTCTTGAGTTTTTTTCAAAACCATTACACCTTGAGGAAATAAGAGTGAATAAATCTGAATTGATCGACCTAATCGCAGCACGTGCTGACATTTCAAAATCTTCTGCCGGCGACGCGCTTGAAGCAGTGTTGGACGGTATAACCGGTTCACTGGCTATGGGCCAGAGTGTCACCCTGGTTGGCTTTGGTACCTTCTCTGTGAGCCGTCGTGCGGCCCGCGATGGACGCAATCCGCGCACCGGTGCGACCATTCGCATCAAGGCGTCTAACTTAGCCAAATTTAAAGCTGGTAAAGCTTTAAAAGAAGCATTAAACTAGCGCGACTTTTTTGAGGTCGGGCGATTGTTAAGGCGTATTCTGTAAAGAAATTCGTTATCGCGATAGATTTCAAAAACTAGGTTTCGGGTGCTTAGCTCAGTTGGTAGAGCATCGCCCTTACAAGGCGAGGGTCAGAGGTTCAAGTCCTCTAGCACCCACCACCAGTTAAGGCGAGTGTGTTCTTCCATGAGAACCTGACTTGCATCATCAAACGCCGTGAGATCACTCTCTCGGCGTTTGTTATTAAAAGGTTTTAAATAGTGGAGCGGTAGTTCAGTTGGTTAGAATACCGGCCTGTCACGCCGGGGGTCGCGGGTTCGAGTCCCGTCCGCTCCGCCATTTGAATATAAAAAACCCCTTTAACTCAATGAGTTAAAGGGGTTTTTTATTATTAGCGCTATCCTGGTTATTAATAATAGATGTACTTTAATCACCAGATTGGATGCCCGTTTTAATCACCAGATTGGATGCCCGTTTTACTGTAAGCGATTGCCCTCCGTGTCGATAATTATCACTTCACCCAGGTTGAGGGCGCGAACTTTGTCTTCAATTTTGCTTAAATCGCCTACCACCAGCCAGATCATTTTATCCTCATCAAGATACTGTTTTGCGGCCTTGTTAACCTGGGCCAAATCAACCTGCTTGAGGTCTTGTACATAGCTATCCCAGTAATCATCAGCCAATTGGTATCGCACCATGACCGCAAGGTCAGATTCAACCGCACCCGCTGTTTCCCAGCGCCCGGGCAGCGTCAGGGTTCGCTTGTCCAAAGAACGCGCGAGCTCTGACTCCGACGCAGGCAAATCACCACGGATACCACTAAGTTCCTTAAATATCTCCTGCATCGATTCAGCGGTCTTATCGGTTTGCACCGGTGCTCGAACCAAGAACGGACGTTGAGCCCGAGTGCCCTGAATCGAACTGCGTG
>JAHHOC010000065.1 GCA_018677115.1 Arenicella sp.
GGCTGGAGAACTGGAGGAGGCTTGGGACAATTGGCGGTTTACTTCGCTGCCGGGTGTGGCAACGCACCTGTCGGATGATGGGAGGTTGCTGCAGGCCTATTCGCGCCGCAATTGGTTAGACTTCGAGCTGAATGCCGGCTTGCCGTCGGGCAGCTGGGAACTGATGAATGTAATAAACCCGGACGGTGCGCGATACTGGCAATTCGAATACTGTCAGGCAAACGAATATTGCCTGCATGATGAAGTCGCCTTGATGCCCGGTGGCAATATGCTGGTGCTCGTCTATGTACTGCGCGACGTGCCAAGCCATGTAGACCCTGATACAGATGCCGATCAATACTGGTCGGAGCAGATTCTCGAGTTGCAGCCCAACTACACAAACGGCGCCACTAAAATTGTGTGGCAATGGGATTTGAGTGACCATCTGCGCGACCCGAATGGCCCTGACATCCAGCGAGGCAAGCTTGACCTGGAGTATGCTCTGGCACAACCCGGCGCCCGGACAAGTAATGCTGCACTGGGCTTGAGTTCCATTGATTACGACCCCCGGCGAGATCAAATATTGCTAAATTCGCCGATCACCGGTGAAGTGTATGTCCTTGATCATGGAATTGACACACAGCAGGCGCAAGGCTCAGCCGGTGATTTTTTATGGCGATGGGGCAACCCCGAGGCATATGGGGCCGGCGCGCCCAGTGACAGAGTGCTCTATCAACAACAGAATGCACAGTGGACTGTTGGAATCGATGGCGACGCCGACATCATGATTTTTAATAATGGCAGCAGTCGACCTGAACTTGGGGCTGAGCTGATAAGCGGGTCGGTGCTTAAGCAGACAGCGCCGTACGGGATGGGTGAAAATTACTCAGAGATATTCGATATTGCCTCCGGTTGGACTGCACATAGCGGATACTCGACCGATGCAGAAATTGTTTCAACACTTACTCTGGATAAGGCACTCTACTCGCCCCTCGCCGCGCGCGCTCAGCGACTGCCCAATGGCAATACCCTGCTGACCCAGACGCACCGAAACACGGTCTATGAGTTAACTGGCGAGGGTGAAGTGGTCTGGCAACATCATTATCAGGAGCCAGGCCAGATTTCATCGGTGCAAAAACTGTCGAGCTCACATGCCGGGTTACAACTGGTATTAGCACGGTTAAATGAACAATGAGGAGAGGATTATGCGCGCAAAATTAACTGCAATTCAGGGCCCACGCTGGGTCGCCATCGCGTGTGCTTTATTGGTTATTGGTACTGCCGAGAGTGCCGATAACAGTGTCAAGCAATTTAGTTATAAATCCACTGACATCAAAGCAGGTTTAACGCTGCTATCGGGCGCCGGCGGCAATATCGCGGTATTGCAAAGCGATAACGGAGTGCTGGTCGTGGACAATGGTTTGGAGCGCAATAATGAGGCTTTGCAGGCTGCCTTGGAGCAGTTTGACGGGCGGGCAAAATATGTGCTCAACACCCACTGGCACGGTGATCATACCGGCGGCAACCGTGCGCTGTCCGAGCAGGCCACGATACTGGCGCACGAAAATGTGCGACTGCGGCTGGCTGGACAGGATAATGACGATGCAGACAAATCCGTTGCCGATGCATTCCCGGACATCACCTACGACGATGGCATAACGCTGCATTTTGGTGGTCAGACGGTGCGGGTAGTGCACTTTCCGGGTGGGCACACCGATGGGGACAGCGTGGTCTATTTTGAACCCGCGCATGTGGTACATCTGGGCGATTTGATGTTCGCCGATTATTTCCCCTATGTTGATGTGGATTCGGGCGGATCGGTGACGGGTTATATTAACAACGTCGCCGCGATTGAAGCGCAATTAGATGATGAGCACATTGTTATTCCGGGTCATGGTCAGATTACTGATAAGCAGGGCGTGCGGCGCTTTCATCAAATGATGATCGAAACCACCACCGCCATTGCGGAAATGAAAAGCGCAGGCCAATCCCTGCAACAAATCCAGCAACAGGGATTGGGGGATAAGTGGCAAGGCTGGGGTGATTTTTTCATCGATGAATCGCGTTGGATCAGCATTGTTTACAACGATCTTTAGACTGATCAAATCGATGCATCGTGGTGCATCTCGAGCAGCTTTGCCTCTCCGGCAGCTCTGCTGATGCGTCGTTATCAGGCGGTAATCATC
>JAHHOC010000140.1 GCA_018677115.1 Arenicella sp.
GACGCAGCGATGCAGAGTAAAATACTCGTACCGCAGATGGAAAAACGCGGATACAGCCGGGAGTTTTCAGCGGCGATTACCGCGGCATCTTCTGCCATCTCGCCGGTGATTCCCCCGGGCATTGTGCTGATAATCTACGCGCTTATTGCGCAGGTGTCGGTGGCCAAGATTTTTGTGGCGGGATACGTGCCGGGGTTGATCATGGCCGGCGCCTTGATGCTCACCGTAACACTGATATCCAGGCAGCGTCAGTACAAACCGTCGCGTGATAAACGAGCAACCGGTGCCGAGATTGGCGCTCAGCTGAAAGATTCAATCTGGGCATTGTTTCTGCCATTTGGAATTATTCTCGGCTTGCGATTCGGCCTGTTTACTCCGACAGAAGCCGGTGCAATGGCAGTGCTTGCTTCCGCGCTCATAGGGGTCTTTATCTACAGGGAACTGGGTGTTGAACACATCAAACCAATTTTGCTGGAGACAATTTACGGCACCGGCATGGTGGTGCTGATCATCATCTCTGCCTCGGTATTCGGATACTACTTGAATTGGGAACGGATCCCGCAGGACCTGACTGCCCTGCTGTTGGACTTTACCTCGAACAAATACGTGATGCTTGCCGTGGTTAATGTATTCCTGTTAGCCATCGGCATGTTTATCGAAGGCGGTGCGGCCTTGATCATACTTGCGCCCTTGCTGGTGCCGGTTGCCGTGCAGCTGGGCATCGACCCGATTCACTTTGGCATGGTCATGATCGTGAACATCATGATTGGCGGGGTCACGCCGCCTTTTGGCTCGATGATGTTCACCACCTGCTCGGTAACCAAAGTGCCGGTTGCTGCGTTTATGCGTGAGATTTGGCCCTTCATACTCGCATTGCTGGCCGCGTTGCTGATTGTGACTTATTTGCCTGCCCTGGTTATGTTTCTACCGGGGCTAATGTGACGCCTTGATAACGACCATTTACACCCAGTTGTTTCTATTGCTGCCAGCGGTCATCCTGTGGATGATTGCGCGCCATCGTTGGGCGCAGAAAATAGGCCCCATTATCCTCTGTTATTCACTTGGATTATTCCTCGGTAACAGCGGGCTTATTCCTGCCTCGGTTGGAAATCTGCAATCCACGCTTTCAGAACTAAGTGTTGCGCTGGCGCTGCCGATGTTGCTTTTTACGCTGAATATCAGGGAATGGTCAGCAATGGCAGGCAAAGCCATGCTGAGTTTGGTTCTTGCAACCACTTCGGTGGTTGCAGTTGCCTCAACGTTTTACTTTTTGTATGCCGATAGCAATGCCATGCAAAGTAGTCGCCTGGCTGCTATGTCAGTGGGTGTGTATACCGGTGGCACGCCTAACCTCGCGGCAATAAAGAGCGGCCTGGATATCCCCAATGACCTGTATATCCTGTTTCACAGCTTCGACACCTTGCTCGGCGCGATCTACCTGCTGTTTATGGTCAGCGTCGCCCCTCCTCTGTTCAGGCGGTTGTTGCCGGCTGCTGCGAATCTACACTCAGGCGCAGACCATCACCCGGAGACTCATGACGAGAACTTTGCGCCCCTACTCAAGCCATCAAACATCAGGCAATTGATAAAAATACTCGCCCTCTCGTCGTTGGTGCTGGTGATGTCCTCAGGGGGTGCGGAACTGCTTAAAAACCTGTTTAGCCTGGAGACCACCGGTGCGGTTACCATTCTGCTTTTAACCAGTTTTGGAATCCTGTTTTCGTTGTCATCGGATGTTCGAAAGCTCGACCTTGCCTACAAAATGGGCATGTACCTTATCTTTGTGTTTTGTCTGGTGGTTGCCTCGATGGCCGACATCAGAAAACTGGCAGACCTGGATGCGACGGTGGCCATATTCCTGTTTGGTACCGTATTCAGCAGCCTGCTGCTGCATGCGCTACTATGCAAGCTGAGCAATGTTGATAGCGACACGTTTATGGTAACGTCGGTGAGCGCTGTTTGCTCTCCACCATTTGTTCCGATGATGGTAAAGGCGCTCGATAATCCCGGAGTGTTACTCAGTGGGATGACCACAGGCATTATCGGGTTTGCTGTAGGTAATTACCGGGAATAAGCCTGGCGTTGTTTTTACAGAGTATGAATTGAACCGATGACACACACTATCCACAAGGCAATGCCACAATCAGGGAGTTCCGACCAGGAAATCCTGTCACAGCTGGACGACTTTAAACAGGAAGACCCGGAATACAAAAACGGCAAGCTCTGGAGCCTTGTGTATTACATTGATGAAGCGCACCAGCAACTTCTAAAGGATGCGTACTTCAAATACTCCTCTGAGAATGGTTTGAACCCCACTGCGTTCAAGAGCCTGAAAAAGATGGAGAATGAAATCATTGCAGCAACGGCCAGCATTCTCAATGGCACCGATGAAGTGTGTGGCGTTGTCACGTCGGGTGGTACAGAGAGTTGCCTGTTAGCGGTAAAAACATATCGGGATATGGCCAAAGACAAGCGCCGGGTTAGAAAGCCGGAGATGATCATTCCTGAAACCGCGCACGTTGCCTGGTACAAAGCCAGTGAGTATTTCAACGTCAAGATCCGCCAGGTGCCACTTGATGAAAACCTGGTGCCGGATTTAAACAAACTTGCAAAGATGGTTAACCGCAACACGGTGATGATCCTCGGCAGCGCGCCGGAATACCCGCATGGCACGATCGACCCGATAGAGGCGATGGGTGAGATAGCACAAAAACACAATATTCCACTGCATATAGACGCCTGTGTTGGTGGCTTCATTCTGCCGTTTATGGAGATGAACGGCGAAGACATACCCAGATGGGATTACCGGGTGCCAGGGGTAACGTCCATATCAGCCGACATTCATAAATACGGCTACGCCGCCAAGGGTGCCAGCACCATCACCTACCGCAACCTGGATTACCTGCGCTACCAGATGTTTGTTCAGCCGGATTGGTCCGGTGGTGTGTTTGCATCGTCAGCCCTGCTCGGCACCCGGCCCGGTGGGGCCTACGCTGGTGCCTGGGCAGCAATTCAGCACTTTGGCATTGATGGTTACAAACAACTGGCGGATGAAACTCTGCAGGCCGTTAACCGGCTCAAAGATGGCATTGGTGGCATTCCAGAGCTTGAAATCATGGGTAACCCACAAGGCCCGCTGTTTGCTTACCAGTCGGTTGACCCGGATGTGAATATATTTGCGGTTGGCGATCAAATGGATTCAAAAGGCTGGAAGGTGAACAAAAACCAGAAACCGGATGGCCTGCACGCTATGGTAACTGCCCAACACCTTAAAGTCGTGAATGAATATCTGGTTGACCTGAAAGCGGCTGTAGAGACGGTGAAAGCTAACCCGGAGCTGGCTAAGCAGGGGGGTGCCGCTACCTATGGCATGATGGCACATATCCCTTTGCGGGGCATGATCAAGAGTAAGGTGCTGAATATGTACTCTGAGCTTTACCGGGCTGGGGGTGGTTCAATGGATATGGC
>JAHHOC010000176.1 GCA_018677115.1 Arenicella sp.
GCCTCGCTACCATAAGGAGCCATTGCAGGGGTAGTCGAAATAGTCACATTGCCATTTCGCAACGCATAGGCCACTTCTTCGGTGTAGATTGATGCTCCTGTGGCGGTGGGTGTGACGTTCCAGTCAAGCCCCGGCCCTGGCGACAACGGTGGCGTCACATAATAATTTGCATCAGGGGAATCAGCGATCGTTATGTTGTAGGGATCAATCAACCACATCCCACCATCACCATTGCTGGCCCCAACTGTAGGTGCCTGCTCGACCCGCAGGGTTTGCATGCCGGAGGTTTCGATGAATCCGCCGTCACCGCCTTGTGTGCCGCCCTGTGCAGACAGGTTGCCGCTGATGATCGAGGCCTCAGTGGAGAACACGATCACGCTGCCGCCGTCACCCGTGTCACCCCCGTCAGCACTGACTGTGGCGTCGGCTCCAATCAAGACGATTTCGGAGTTATCAACGCTTTCGTCCTGGCCCTGCAGCCCACCACCAACCTTGATATCGCCGGCATCATTGCCAGAGGCATCCACATCCGCATCTGAGATAATGGCGATACGCTGGGCTTCTAAGGTGATATCTCCTGCACTGCCTTCATCAACGCCGCTGGAGTCTTCAACGCTACTGGAGTCCTCAACGCTACTAGAGTCGACATCGGCATAAATGACCAGGTCACCGTCAACACCAGCATCAATTTGTATATCACCACCGCCGGATTGAATGTCGGCAGCAATGACTATTTGCTGCTCGCCCAGTTCAATAAAACCATCGGCCACGCTGTCGCTGGATTGAATATCTGCTGCCGGCTGATCATCATTGTTGTCACTGGCAGCGTCCGTAACGGCTACCTGCACTTCCTCTATGGCTTCATCGAGCTGGTCTGTGGGCCCGCTGCCAGTGCTGTCGCCAACCTCTGCGTCGGTTTCCACTTCGGTAACCTCCGCATTTTCTTGCGGACTTACTTCTGCAACAACTGCCTCAGTAGATTCCCCCTCAATATCGGTATCATTGCCCCCATCGTTTATTTCCTGGGTGGTCTGCTCAACGTCATCAATTGATTGCCCATCAGTGGAACCCTGCCCAGCGATATCATCATTCTGCACCGCCTCACCATCGGCATTGCTATCACCAGCCGACTCTTCGACCTCGCCCGCGGCATCCGATTCCTCGACTAATTCTCCACCCGTGGCGTCCGCGTCTTGCGAAGGTTCTTCCTCCGGCGCACTTTGCTCAACCAGTTCCCCATCCCCGGTATCTGCAGTTTCAGTCGGTTCCTCAGATTCGCTGTCTGCCGAGTCGGTTTCACTATCCGTGGCATCAGTGTCTGCCACAATCTGTTCATCACCCGTTCCAGGGTCGCCCTCTCGATCCGCTATGTTTGTTTCGCTTTGCGTATTATCCGCATCTGCCGCTAGCGATTCGTCTCCTGATTCTGTGTCGCTCTCCCCTTCCGCTTGATCTGCCTCACTATCAGTTAGTTCCGTATCTTCCGTCTCAGGCTCCTCAACCGATTCAGCTTCGATTATCTCACCAGGTTGCTCAGGCACGCCTTGTTCTTCTTCAACCGGCAGCTCCGCTGTGGATTCCACCGCCACCACCTGCCGGCCAGTCTTGATGGTCAGGTTCAGTGGCCCCGCGGTGGTGGTGATCGGTGCATTCACATCCACCCGGTTGTGCGCATCCAGGGTCAGCGAGACGGCCGACTCGCCCTCACTTTTGGTGATCGGCGCGTTCACGGTGATATTACCCTCGCCGTCACCCTCATCACTGGTGCGCACCTCCACATTAGAGCCGCCATTCAGGGAGGTGGAGATCGATAAGGCGTGGCCTTCATCAATGACAATGTCTTCCGGGTCCAGCAGCCAGGTGCCGGCCACTCCATTGGTCGCACTGACATCTGCCGGCTGACCAAAATCCAGCACTTTCTTGCCCGAGGTCTCGACAAAGCCGCCGTCACCGGACACCGTACCGCCACGGGCAGTGATCTTGGCAAAGCTGTTGGTGGTATCGTCCGACCATACTATGACCCGGCCGCCAGCTCCGTTGCTGCCGCCGTCGGCTCGGATCAGCGTCACCGAATCGGTATTGGTATTCTGTGCATTGCGCACCTCGCCCTTGCCCTGGTAGTCGCCGCCGATCAGGATCTCACCGCCGCCTTCACCGGAGGCATCTATATTAGCCGCTGTGACATCGACCTGCTCACCGAGCAAGTGGATAGTCCCGCCCTGCACGCCATCACCGGTGGCGTCTAGCTCACCGGACACCGTCAGTGATGTATCCGCTTCCAGCACAATAGTACCGTCAGCATCGCGGCTCGAGCGCGTTGCAGACATACGCCCATAATTGATTACCTGGTCGGCAAATACCTTCACCGAGCCGTTGTTGGCCACCAGCTCACCGATATTCAGTGCGCGGTCGCCGGGGGCGGAGACCTTAAAGGACAACCCACCCTGTTGCATCGAGTGCAGCACAACTTCACGGCCCGCAGCCAGCAGAATCGAGCCGTCTTCGGCCTCGATAATGCCGTGGTTCTCAATGTCCGGGGCGATCAGCACCACTTCACCGCCGGGGCCGGCAGCAATATAGCCGTGGTTCTCAATTTCACCCGAATCACCGACAAACTCCATCTTGCCGGCCAGGAAATTTTCATCCGAGATAGCCAGCGTAGAAGCCACAAACCCGGCGGTATCAATGATCGCGTCCTTGCCGATGATCAAGCCATTGGGGTTGATCACAAACACCCGCCCGTTGGAAATGAGCTGGCCGAATATGTCGCTGGGGATATTGCTGATTACCCGGTTTAAAATCGCCGAGGAGGCATGGGTCTGCAGGAAGCTGACACTCTCCTGCTGGGCAATGGAGAAATCCTGCCAGTTGATAATGGTGCCGTGGCTGTTGCTGATCTGCAGGTGGTTGCCCTGCTGCATAAACGAGGCACTGCCATGCACCACATCGGCCCCACTGGGACCAGCCGCCACTGCGGTGGTCAGCGTCATTGAGGCCACACATATGGCAATCCGGCTATGCCGCATAGCAGGCGATATGCCGGGGGTCGCCTTGCCTGCTTGTTTGCGAGCTTTGTTTCGCCGCACCCGGTTGGATCTGATTAATTTACTTCGCATATTTCAGCAGCCTCGATTAATCCTAGTTCATCCAACAGGTTCAGGCTCGACACCTCTTCGGCGTCTTCGCTCAGAAACACATCAACATCCTCGAGTCCAGGCCCCTGCATAAAACACTCCACGTCTGCAGCGCCGGCACCAAACTCAGCATCTGAAGTATCCACCACGCATTTGTCACCCGCTTGCATATCTACATACCAGTCTTTGGTGTTAATACGGATAGCACCTTCCACGACCGACACATAAACACCGAGCAACAGGTCACGCAGTTCCTGGCGCGTAATACGCTGCCGGGTACCGCCGGATTTATCGACAATAAAAATATCCACAAATTGCGGACTGCCCTGTTCGGCCTCGAAATCAGCCTGGCTGTTTAAGCCTTCTGATAATTTACACCCCTTGGTGTTTTCCTCACAGAGCTTGATAATCAGCGTGGTGCCACGGATACCGATGGTGGTACTGCGCGCGGCGAACTTAACTTGCTCGGGTTTGGCCTTGCCAATCGCCCCGGTGACCGCCCTTAATCCGCCCTTGAGCAATTCAAACGACTGTTTTTCCTGCCCCGCAGTCTGGTCGTACTCATTCAGGTCAAAACGCGTGTCCGGCCGCAGCGTGACTTTGCCTCCATCGTTAAATTTGATGACGGTAAAACTGCGCGACGCGGTTTCGATTATGTCTTTCAGATAAATAGGGGAACCCTTACCGAGTGCCACCAGCGGCCTTATGTTAGAGCGTGCTGTCACGATACCCTTGGTAAGCGCAACTTCACCGATCGCTGTGAGCCCGGTGTTATTTTCCTGAGCCGTGGCATTAAAACTGGCAAGGCAAGCCACCAGCAGCAAACATCTTAAAATCAGCATGGCCAATTAATTATTACCCCATGGCCAGTTTGGGAACCAGCGCAACGTCATATGCAGGCGCGAGTCGCCATCATCCGTCGCCTCCGGCCGGAATGTCTGGTCGATGCCGTTGAGCACATACCCATAATCAAGATTTAAAGACATATCGGGGCGCATATTCCAGTCAAGGCTGAGGCCGATGCTTGATAACGACTCGTCCGCTGCCTCACCAGGCTGGGGGTTTACCGGTTCGCCATTGGCAAAATCATAGAACACGCTGGCCCGGATTCTGCTTTTAGGAAAGCTTCGCGTCACCTCGAAGGTACCCTTAACACCTTTATCTACGGTGACTTCACGTTCGTAAAAACCGCGTGGGCCGGGGGTACCAAGCGCCCCACCCATGCCGAATTTCTCGCCCGTAATCAGCGGATCAGAAGTCGATTGTGCAAACAGTTTAGTGCTGGCTACCCAGGCCAGACCTGCTCGATAATCCAGGCGCAATGACAGGTTCTGCTTGTCCCAATCGGAGTCAGCACCCGCCTGCACCTGTGCGTAATTGAAATCGTCATTCAGGCTGCCACCGGACAGGTTGCTGGAGTGTGATAGTGCTGAACTCAACAGCCATTGGGTGCCTTCAAGGCGCGATGTGTACTCAACTTTTAACGGTCGGCTACGCACGTCTTCACCAAGGTTAGTACCGTCAAACAGTACATCGCTGTCAAATAACTTATCGACTACGCTGACTGCGATCCGGTGCTGGTAATCGCCACGTTTCTCGAGAAAATGGGTGTAACCAACGCCAAAAGTTTCACCGGCACCGCTGACATCAAACACGTCAGCCACGCGGCCACTATCAGCATCGGAACTTGAGTAGAAGGCATTGGCCATGCCGCGGGTTGAAAAAATTGGAAACCGGTAGTTGATGCCGTATTGCTGCAGTTCTTTAGGTTCTTCGGGTGATGTTGTGTAGCTTAAAGACACCTGGTGATCACGGTCCCACATATTGCGGTGATGGTACTGCAGGCCGAGCCGACTGGACTTGGTTTGACGACTACCCGCATTGTTGCCCCACATAGTGAATTCGTTGGGATTCTTGTCCGTAACGGAGATGTTGGCGTCGACCGTTTTGGGTTTGACTCCGCGCAGAAACACGACCTTGATATTTTTGGCAGGATTGGCCTCGGCAAGCGAAATCGCATTGGCGACCTGCCGGGTGTTAGGGCTGGCACCAAACTTCAGCGCGGGTAGACTGCGCCTGATGTTATCAGCAGAAAAATACCGATTTCCCACTACGGTGACATCGGCGATATTGATTGGATGTACTTCAAGCCGGACGTTTCCATCCTGCAAAACCTGTGGAGGAACTTCCACCAGATAAAAATTATGCCCCTTACGTGCGAACTCGCTCTCAATGTCGATGGCGGCTTTGAGAAGCTCCTGCAAGTCCAGTGGCCGATCAAGGTAAGTAGCTAAAATTTCATCGACGCGCTCGGTCGGAATTGGGTTTGGGCCCTCGACCTGAAAACTTGAAACTGTGAATTTATGCGAACCTGTGGTTACTGATTCAAGCTGTTGCGTGGTGGCTGAATTGGCATAGGCCGACTGTGACAGCAGCGCCGCGAACAGCACACATATTGAAATGAAAGCTCTGGAAAACAAATGCCAACCCTTAAAAACAACCTTAACCCGAAATGCTTAAATTGGCAGATTTTAGTTAGTTTTGCAAGTACCCTTATTCAGACACTAAAAACACACCTCAGCAGCACCAGCCAGATTTTGGTTATTGAGCAATTGGAACTGGACATAGATGAATTTTTACATAAATAAATCCAGTAAAAGTCAATAGAATTGCTGGTAACCGCGGCCCCTGGACAAACAGTAATCACTGAGTCAAATTGCAGTTTAAGAAAATTGCTAAAACATAACCCGTCACATACTATGAACAGGTGTCGCGAATCGGTTAGCCGATCGCATCTGTTTCAGCGCTTACAATCCTAATAACCGACTAAGAACAGTAGACTGTTGCAGTGGCCACCCCTATCCAAATAATCACCAAGCGAATTCGGCAACGCGCCATGGGCAGCGGCTCGGTCACTTCGGCTGTGCTGACCGGTTTATTTGCCGGTGCAATCATGGTAATTACGTCGATCTCCTATGCGTCACTTATTTTTAGCGGAGATCTGCAGCCGTATCTCGGAGACGGCATAGTAATGGGTTTGACCAGCGTGACGATTGTAGCTTTCATGTTGGCCTTTTTTAGCTCGTCCGCGCACCTGATCCCCCAGATTGACGACGATACAGCACCGGTATTTGTGTTGTTTATTGCCTTATT
>JAHHOC010000211.1 GCA_018677115.1 Arenicella sp.
GGTCGGGGCGGTAATGATGTGCGATATAGCACATGTAGCGGGCCTGATAGCTGCCGGAGTCTATCCCAGTCCGGTGGGAATCGCTGATGTATGTACCAGCACCACGCATAAAACGCTGCGTGGTCCACGCGGTGGGATCATCATGGCGAAGTCGAACCCCGATCTGGAAAAGGCACTGAATTCCAGGGTCTTTCCCGGTTCACAGGGCGGGCCGTTGATGCATGTTATTGCCGCCAAGGCGGTGGCTTTTAAAGAAGCCCTGAGTCCGGAGTTCAAAGTTTATCAACAGCGGGTACTGGACAATTCACGTGCGCTCGCCGAAGCACTCAAAAAGCGTGGCTATCCGGCGGTGTCAGGCGGCACCGACAATCACCTTAGCCTCATCAGTCTGGTAGATAAGGGTATTACCGGGAAAGCAGCAGAAGCTGCTCTTGGCGCAGCCTACATCACCGTCAATAAAAACAGTGTGCCGGGCGACCCGCAGAGTCCCTTCGTAACCAGTGGTATACGCATCGGTACCCCGGCGGTCACTACTCGCGGCTTTGGCCTCGCAGATATGCAAAGCCTTGCCGACTGGATGGCGGATGTCATGGATAGCGTGGCTGCCGGTGATGACAAGACCAGTGCAGATCCGGCAATTGTTGATCAGGTCAAAGCAGAAGTCATGGAACTATGCGCTGAACACCCTGTGTATGACTATACTGACTAGCGAACAGTTTCAATAAGGCACCATGCGCTGCCCATTCTGCAAAAATGAAGATACGCGGGTAGTTGATTCGCGTCTGACAGAAGACCGGGACGCGGTCCGACGCCGGCGCTCCTGTGAAGCATGTGGTGAAAGGTTCAGCACGCTGGAGGAAGCAAATCTTAAATTGCCCTTTATAGTGAAATCCAATGGAGATCGTGAGCACTATGATGAGGGCAAATTAGCTCGGGGCCTTGAGCGCGCCCTGGAGAAGAGGCCAGTTGAATCGGATCAGGTTGAACATATATTACACAGGATCAAACGTAACTTGCTTACCTGTGGAGAGCGGGAGGTCGATGCGCGTGATATAGGCGAAATGGTGATGGACGAATTGCGAGACATTGACCAGGTCGCATATGTGCGTTTCGCTTCTGTTTATCGCTCGTTCCAGGATGTCGATGCGTTCAGTGATGAGATTAAGCGACTGCAGGCGGAAACTGTGCGCGGCAGAAAAGTTACGCGCAAAAAAGCCCAGCCAAAAAAATCGACATAGAAAAGCATCTCCACACCCATGATCGCGAGCGACAAAAAACAGCAACAGAGTAGCAAGCGGGCCTATATGAGTCGTGCGCTCGAACTGGCATCGCGTGGCATTTTCAGCACACACCCTAACCCGCGGGTGGGTTGTGTGATCGTAAAGCAGGGTGAAGTTGTCGGTGAGGGTTATCATGTCAGCGCCGGTGGCCAGCACGCTGAACGTGAAGCCCTCGGTAATGCAGGTGAAGCAGCACGCGGTGCTACCGTTTACCTTAATATGGAGCCCTGCTGCCATCAGGGACGGACCCCGCCCTGTACTGACGGCCTGATCAATGCCGGGGTACGCAAGGTTGTTGCTGCCATGGCGGATCCAAACCCATTAGTATCCGGCGGCGGCTTCGATCAATTGAAGGCAGCTGGCATTGAAGTTGAATCTGGCTTTATGGAGGCTGAGGCAAGATGGCTAAACCGCGGATTCATCAACAGGATGCAGCGGAGAACTCCCTGGGTGATACTCAAATCGGCAGCGACATTGGATGGGCGCACTGCAGCCTTCGATGGTCAAAGCCAGTGGATAACAGGCAGCGAAGCACGCGCCGAGGTACAGAAACTGCGGGCGGGATGTTCGGCGGTGGTTACCGGTATTGGCACCGTGCTAACAGACGACCCGCAATTAAATGTGCGCTTGCCGGATTGCCAGCGGCAGCCCCTGAGAGTGGTGTTGGACTCCAGTTTGCAGATTCCACTGCAAGCCCGTGTGATCGGTGACGATCAACGCCTGATAGTTATAACCCGTTCCGAGGACATCAGTAAAATTGCAGCGCTCACTGAATTGGGTGCCGAAGTGATCCAGCAATCTGCAACAGCTGCGCAGCTTGATTTGCAAATGGCCCTGACTGAACTGGGCAAACGGGATTGCAATGAAATTTTGATCGAGTCTGGACAGAAACTCAGCGGCGCCTTTATGGCGGCAGGAATGGTTGATGAGCTGGTTTTGTTCTACGCCGGCAGCTTGCTGGGTGATCAAGGCAAAAGCATGTTCCAGTTTGATAGTCCACTGCCGTTTGAGAGCCGGTTTACATATCGTATTAGCGATGTGTGCATGGTTGGAAAGGATTTACGGGTAACGGCGGTGAATGCCGAAAGCGCAGCACTTGTATCAGGGGTTGCAGGAGACTAAATAATGTTTACCGGAATTATTGAAACGCTCGGCACGATAAGCAATGTGTCACGGGATGGCGGAGATTTACGCCTGGTGATTGCTGCGCCGGCTTTTAAAGACAAACACATAGCACTCGGCGACAGTATTGCCATAAGTGGTGTTTGCTTGACGGTCATTGAGCACAAAGGGGACGAGTTCTCGTTCGATGTGTCAGTCGAATCGCTCGATCATTCGTTGATTGGCAATTGGCAGGCCGGCCACAAGGTAAATATGGAACTGGCGATGTTGCCAACCACACGTTTTGGTGGCCACCTGGTATCCGGTCACGTTGACGGGCTCGCTGAACTGGTGGAAATGAAGAGTGATGCGCGATCGTGGCGAATGGTATTTGCAGTTCCCCAATCGATACAGAAATATATAGCAAAAAAAGGCTCTATAACCATTGACGGCATCAGTTTGACAGTGAATGATGTGAACAATAATATGTTTAGTATCAATGTGATACCGCATACATTTCAAGTAACTACTCTTAGTGGTGTGCAGGTTGGTGAGTACGTACATATTGAGGTTGACCTGATCGCACGTTATCTTGAGCGTTTGCTAACCGCAGATAAGCCGGCTGATTCAACCATAAGTCAGTCTTTCCTCGCCGAGCACGGCTTTACTTAAACTGGAATCCGGAGCAAGTTCTATGTTGATTACACCCCTGTTTGCCGCAGTGTGCGGACTTATGTTTCTTATTCTGTCGTTTGATGTGATATCGCACAGAAGAAGAAGCAGGACCAATCTGGGTGATGGGGAAGATCCCGAGTTACAAAAGGCGATTCGTATTCATGGGAATTTCAGTGAGTATGTCCCATTTACCCTGTTGCTGTTGTGGCTTGTAGAAGTAGTCACCGGTCTGCGGACCATGGTTGTTGTATTTGGTTCCATCTTGCTCATCGGGCGTGTTTTGCACGTCACTGGCATGAAGGATCACAGCAAGAACTTCAGGTTCCGACAGGCCGGGGTGGCAGCCACATTCCTGGTCATTGGTGCCTGTTCATTTTTGTTGTTGTACAGTTACCTGCCAGTGGTTACCGACTGATAGGCGCGCTATGTCCCTCAGTAGTATAGAAGAAATACTGGAAGATTATCGCAATGGAAAGATGGTCATCATCACCGATGATGAGGATCGCGAAAACGAGGGAGACCTGATGATGGCAGCCGATTGCGTCACCGCTGACGACATCAATTTTATGGCCCGCTATGGACGCGGCCTCATCTGCCTGACGGTTACCGAACAGCGTTGCGAGCAAATCGGCTTGCCACTTATGGTAGGTGATAATAACGGTGCCCGTTTTTCCACCAATTTCACCATGTCCATCGAAGCCGCTGAGGGCGTATCCACGGGTATTTCAGCCGCGGACAGGGCGACAACGATACAGGCGGCGGTGGCCGCCGATGCTACTCCGGAAGATATCGTCATGCCTGGTCATATTTTCCCCATCATGGCGCAGCCTGGTGGTGTATTGAGCCGCGCCGGGCACACTGAAGCCGGTATCGATTTTGCACGTCTGTCGGGCAGAGATCCATCCAGTGTCATATGTGAAATTTTAAATGAAGATGGCAGCATGGCCCGGATGGACGATTTGCATAGCTTTGCCGAGCAGCACAACCTGAAGATTTGCTCCATTGCCGAGTTGATCCGCTACCGGCTAGAGAAAGAACCCACCATTGTCGCGGTCAAAGACACGGAAATTGATACTCCGCATGGTAAATTGCGCACCGTGGTGTTCAACGATATAGAACGCGATGAAACGCATATTGCTTTTGTGCGCGGTACGGTAGATGCAGAAACGCCACTGCCGGTGCGCATCCATGTCGAATCAGATTTTCTGAACGCATTGAACGGAATCGGACGAAAGTCCAGTTTTCCTCTGCACGACGCCATGGACTATATCTTGCATTCAGGTACTGGTATCGTAGTGGTGTTGCGATATGTGCAAAGTGTGGATGAAGTCATATACGATCTGGAACAGATAAAAACCCGCAAAAAGCCCAGCGGTCAAAGTCATCTGCGATTGTTAGGTGCCGGCAGTCAGATTCTCTCCAGCCTGGGAGCAGGTAAAATAAAAGTACTTGGGCGCGAACGAAAAACCCACGGTCTTTCCGGATTTAATCTAGAGATCGTCGAATACATCGATAATCAGGAGTCGGCTGGCAAAATCGCCAGCCAAAATAGAATATGAGCCACAAAACCATTGAAGGCGAATTGCAGGGGGCAAACCAGAAACTTGCGATTGTTGCAGGCAGATTTAACAGTTTTATCAGCGATGCTTTGCTGCGCGGTGCACTTGATGCGCTCACCAGACACGGCGTCAAACCGGCTAATATAACCGTCGCACACGTGCCGGGTGCGTTCGAGATTCCGTTGATGGTTAAAAAACTTGCCTGCAGCGGCGACTATGATGGCGTGGTTGCGCTGGGCGCGGTAATTCGCGGATCGACGCCGCATTTTGAATATGTTGCCGGTGAATGTGCCAAGGGCCTGAATTCTGTACAACTGGAGACGGGCGTTCCAGTGGGTTTCGGCGTTTTAACGGTTGACAGTATCGAGCAGGCAATTGAGCGAGCTGGGACTAAAGCTGGTAACAAAGGCGCAGAGGCTGCGATGACGGTTGTAGAAATGGCCAACCTGTTAGCGAAAGTTTAATTGATGAGTATTCGTCACCCTGAATTTTCTGGCAATGTCTAGTCGCCACAATGGTCGCAGGGCGGCCCTGCAGGCGCTGTATCAGTGGGACTTAACCAACCAGGATGTGGACCAGATTGAACCGAGTTTCAAGCAAATACATGACATGCAAAACATTGATCGCAAATACCTGCGGGAAATTATGCGAGAGGTGCCAAGACTAAAAAAGGAGCTTGAATCTACAATTACTCCGTTTATCGACAGGGAGTTTGATAAATTGGATCCGGTAGAGCGGGCGATTCTCAGGATTGGTACCTACGAATTGCAGTACCGCAGGGATGTGCCCACCAAGGTGGTATTGAATGAAATGATAGAGTTGGCCAAGGTGTTCGGTTCAGAACACAGCTATAAATTCATTAATGGCGTGATGGATAAGCTTGCTGGTGCTCTGCGTAAGTCGCCGGTTGGTAGAAACTCAGGTGGCCAATCCAGCTAACTCTGTTTTGGATGAGTTTTCCCTGATTCAGACCTACTGCCGGGAGATCGGGGTGCAGCATGCAGACACGCTTTTGGGTGTCGGTGACGATGCTGCGATTGTACGGGTGCCAAACGACATGCAATTGGCAGTCAGCGTTGACGCGATGGTAGAGGGTACCCACTTCGAGCACAATACCGCACCGGAAAAACTGGCGGCAAAACTGATGGCAGTAAACCTTAGTGATATGGCGGCAATGGGCGCGGTGCCAAAATGGGCAACCATTGCCCTGAGCTTGCCAGAGCCCGGGCAAGCCTGGATGGAGGCCTTCTCCCAGTCGTTGCACAATGTGGCAAGTCAGTATCGGGTGGAACTTATCGGTGGCGACACTACGCGCGGGCCACTGAGCATGAGTATGCAGATACTGGGTCTTTTGCCGCTTGGTAAGGGTCTTAGCCGGACAGGTGCGAAAGCGGGCGATGATGTTTATGTGAGTGGCATTTTAGGTGATGCTGCACTTGCTTTGTGCTGCCTGCGTAACGCAGACCTTGCCGCCCAGCTGGATGTCGAACG
>JAHHOC010000236.1 GCA_018677115.1 Arenicella sp.
ATGCCGATCCCCAGCGAAAGCACAAGGGGAACGGTGACCGGCCCGGTGGTTACCGCTCCACAGTCAAAGGCGAGACCAAGCACCTTCGCCATTTCTTCATCGACCGCCATGTACAGCAACATCAGCATGACCGGCGTCAGTGTCATGTAAATAAGAGGTTTGAGGCTCCAGCCATAGATAAATCTCATGGTGCCTATGGCAGCCGCCAGTCCAACTCCGATGCCCACACATAGCACCAGCACTCCGGCCCAGTCTGTGAGCAGGGTATACAGATATGGCGCCCTCTCAACATCCACCAGAGAGCCTGCCATCTGCAGCGCACCGATGGCGGGTTCAGCAAAGGTCACGCCGATCCCCAGCAGGAAAGCTACGGTCAATACGGTTGGTAACGATGCTTTCGCAGGTAGGGAAGTGCCCAGCGATTCGCCGAATGGCATCAAGCCGACCTTGAGCCCTTCCATGAACACCATTAAGCCGATAATCACAGCAAACAGTCCGCCAGTGATAATAGTGGCGTCCTCAACTGATTGGCGCAGAATGAAAAGCTGGAACAGCACCAGGTAGACCGCGAGCGGCATCACAGATTTGAACTGGTCCATGAAACGGACCGAAACATAAGGCTTCAGCAGCCTATAGATATCGCTGCCGCCAACGGCAAGCGCCTGGGGCTGGTAGGGAATTTCCTTGCCATCAGAATCATATTCAATCTGTGGCGACAAGGCGTTGTAACTGATGCTGTCAGTGTGAACGCTAGATTCACGTATGAAGCGGCTGAACGAGATTCTTTGTGTCACGTTTTATCCTCCGATCTAGACCTTAGTCTACAGCAAATCAGGACTTTTTAATAATTCGCGCCAGAGTAGGATTTATTTACCCTCCCCTCTCTTAATTCTGGCGCATGTCAATAAAACGGGACAGAGTCCTTTTATTAGAATATCAGGCACAGACGACCACAGTTTATAGGATTGCTCTGCCCAGTTACTGCTTCCTCATTTTAATGGGCTCTGATTCCTTTTTTGTTTCATCTTGGATTAGCAAATACGTGCCCAAGCAAATAAACCAGATAATTTGTGATACACCAAAGATTTCAGTAAATATGGCAGCCGGATAAATCGTTGCAATACCCGCCATGCCGACAACAAGCCCGAGATAGTTAAGGGCTCGCGGTAGCCAGCCCGCCTGTAGAGCTGCAACACTGATCAATAAAACCCATAGTCCACCCACTAATTCATTTCCTCCACCTATACTCTCAGTTATCACTGAAACGATTAGCCACATGTCCAGCGCTTTTTCCGGATTTGCCTCCATCAGGTTAATTGCCTGATCAAGCCCGATCATCGAGATCATTCCGCTTGCTATCACTAAGCCGACCCAAATCACACCAAATAGAGATCCGATTGTAACCAGGGGATTGTTGCTAGTTTTGAGCCTTTCATTCAGGCCAACAACGAGTACTGCCAGGAGAAGGCCAAATACCACGTACATAAGAAAATAAATCATTGAAAATGTTAACTGTTGTTCCGCCAGGTAAGCCATTTTCTCGGCCGGTATTCCATCGGCTGGGTATGACCAAAATGCACCAAAGTATATAAATGCTGTGATATAGATAAGACCCTCAGAAATAGCCGAAATTCCCGCTATTTTTTGTAAAGAATTCATTCGAAAAAACTCCGTTTGTTGTGATTATTATTCAAAATACTGACGTGTTCTGTTCGCGATTACAACAAGGGATAGCATTACCGGCACTTCGACCAACACGCCAACAACAGTTGCCAGTGCCGCGCCGGAGTTCAGGCCGAACAGACTGATCGCGACTGCCACGGCCAGCTCGAAGAAGTTTGATGTGCCTATCAGCGCTGCCGGAGCGGCTGTGGTAAAAGGAACGCGCCAAAAATACGCCCAGGCATAAGCAATAATGAATATCCCATAACTTTGAATCAGCAGGGGAATGGCAATCAGGACAATGACCATGGGTTTATCCAGAATCGTGTCCGCCTGAAACCCAAACAGTAGAATGACCGTTGCCAGAAGCCCGATAATTGAATAAGGCTTTATCTTTCCTGTGAATGCAGCAATGCGTTCATTATCGCCGGAGCCATCCAAAATTCGTCGGGTCAAATATCCGGCGGCAAGCGGTATCACGACATAGAGAATGACAGACAAGAGCAATGTCTGCCACGGCACTACAATATCTGTTACGCCGAGAAGTAGTGCCGCAATAGGCGCAAAGGCAAACACCATGATGATGTCATTGATCGATACCTGAACCAGCGTGTAGTTGGCATCACCACGCACAAGCTGGCTCCAGACAAACACCATGGCGGTACACGGAGCAACGCCTAACAGTATCATCCCCGCGATATATTCTTTTGCAGTTTGCGGCTCAACCAGGCCAGCAAAAATATACTCAAAGAACAGAATGCCCAATGCCGCCATGGTAAAAGGCTTGATGAGCCAGTTCACAACCAGCGTGATACATAAGCCCTTAGGTTTCTGGCCGACATCTTTCAGGGAGGCAAAATCCACGTTCACCATCATCGGGTAAATCATCACCCAGATGAGCACTGCCACAACGAGGTTGACGCTGGCATATTCGATTGCGGCAATGGCCTGAAAAACACTGGGGAGCGCAGTGCCGAGACTAACGCCGGCAACAATACACAATGCAATCCAAAGAGAGAGATAGCGTTCAAATAAACCCATGGGAGATGATGATTCGTGACTCATAACAATTCGTTTTCTATCCGGCTTTTGAGTTGGTTAAAGGCTTCATCGAATGCGGCATTGATCTCATCATCCGTTCCCGGTTCCTGAGCGGGATCAAGGATGCTCCAATGAAGTTTTTCATAGCTCCCTGAAAACTCAGAACAAGATTCGTTTGCCGCCTTATCGCACACCGTAATCACCAAGTCGAAGCTATTACCTTCGAATTTACCCCATGCCTTGCTATGCTGCTCACTAACATCAATGCCATGTTGTTGCAGTGTTTCTATGTATTTGGGATGCACATAACGGACAGGCTTGGTGCCCGCACGTCGCGCTGTATATTTACCGTGGCCAAGAGTGTTGATAAG
>JAHHOC010000254.1 GCA_018677115.1 Arenicella sp.
TGCGCGCCCTGGACCAGCGTAATGATGCATTGCAGGCACTGAAAAACCTGCTGGAGCAGGACCCGGCACATGTACGCGCCTATCAGGAAATCGGCCATATTCATGTTGCTGCCAGGAATGCAGAAAAAGCCATTCAGGGCTTCGCCGAAGCGGTACGGCGTGATCCGGCAATGTTGCCCAGTTGGCAGGCGCTGGTCAGTCTGTACAAGATCACCGGCGATGAGGCTTCAATGCAACAGGCGCAACGGCATGTGGATGCATTGTCTGCATTGCCGGAATCTCTGCTGGCGGTAAAGAGTTACATTAATCAGGGCAAGTTGGATGCTGCAGACGCCATTTGTCGGGAGTTCCTGCGGGAAAATAAGCAACATGTCGAGGGCATGCGCTTATTAGCAGAAATTGCAACACAGGCTCAGATCATGGACGATGCGGAGTTTCTGCTGGAGAGCGCGGTAGAATTTGAGCCCGACCACATTGGCGCCCGTTTCGATCTGGCTACCATACTGTTAAAACGCCAGAAGTTTGGCAAAGCGGATGAACTCGCAACACAGTTGGTAGCCGAGCAGCCCGATAACAAGGATTTTGAAACACTGCTGGGTTCCACGCGCTTAGGTGTCGGCAAAACGGATGAAGCAATTGAGATATTTCAATCCCTCGCAGATCAGCAAATTCTCCTGAAGAGCACGTATTTATTGTTGGGCCATGCCTGTAAGACTGCCGGGAATCTGGATGCAGCGATTGATTCCTACCAGAAGCTATATCAGCACCAGCCGGACTTTGGCGATGCGTTCTGGAGCCTGGCCAATACCAAGACCTACCAATTCACCGATGACGAAATCGCCCATATGCTTGATTATGAGCAACGTGGTGAGACCTCAGATGAAGATCGCGTGCATTTCTGTTTTGCGCTGGGTAAAGCGTATGAAGATCGCGAAGACTACGATGCTGCCTTTAAATATTATGAGCGCGGCAATGAACTGAATCGACAGTTATTAAATTACGATGCGCCGGATATGGTGCGGCGCGCCAAGCGCCAGCAGGAACTGTGCACAGCGGAGCTGTTTGCGGCACGCAAAGAGGTCGGCTGTCCGGCCCCCGATCCAATATTCATTGTTGGGCTGCCCCGTGCCGGATCCACCTTACTTGAACAAATTCTTGCCTCACATTCACAGGTCGATGGCACTCACGAGCTGCCTAATATTCTCAGTCTGGCGCGAAGGCTGCGCGGACGAGAGGTGCCGGCGCCCGGCGAAGAGCCGAACTATCCAAGAATTCTGTCCGAACTCGAAGATGATTACTTCCGTCGCTTTGGTGAACAGTACATCGAGCAAACCCGCGTGTTCCGCCACGAGGCCCCGCTATTCATCGACAAGATGCCGAACAATTTTTTACATATCGGGTTAATTAAGCTGATCCTGCCCAATGCTAAAGTCATAGATGCGCGCCGCCACCCGATGTCCTGTTGCTTCAGCGGATTTAAGCAATTATTTGCTGAGGGGCAGGAATTTACTTATGGCCTCAAGGAAATCGGTGAATATTATAAAGCCTATATAGAACTGATGACGCATTGGGATAATGTGTTGCCGGGTTTCGTGTTGCGGGTGCAGCACGAAGACGTTGTGAATGACCTTGAGACGCAGGTGCGGCGCATGCTCGAATTTTGTGATCTGTCTTTTGAGGATGCCTGCCTCGAATTCCATAAAACCGAGCGCAATATCCGCACCCCAAGTTCGGAGCAGGTGCGTCAGCCGATTTACACCAGCGGCCTCGAGCAGTGGCGCAAGTTTGAGGAATTCCTTGATCCCCTGAAGCAGGCTTTGGGCGAAGAATTGATGCAGCAGTACCCGATTTAAGTGCCAGTCGGTTCAGGTTTTATAAGTACTTACCCACGCTGCACGCATCGCTGTTTTTTTGAAACTTGATCTGGCTCAAGACTTTTGACCGTTCAGGCATTAGACTGAAATCTGTTAATTATTGAGAGTGGCTTACTATGTACAAGGATATTTTGCTTTGTGTCAGTGAAGAGCAGGGTCGGGAAAATTTAATAACTGTTGCGGCCGAGTTTGCCAAACAGCATGGGTCTCGGCTTACTGGCATGTTTAAGTCTTTACATGAGGAATCCACGCTGCCGGTATTCGGCCTGGTTGCGGTGGAGCAAACCTTGCATGCCGCTGAGCATGCCAGGGAATTGTACGCGGATACCAGGGAGCAGTTTAAAACCATCACGCAACAGAAAGGAGTTGATGCGCAGTGGCTGGATATCGATCAAGTGGCGTCACCTCTGGAAGCGGCCCGGTATACTGACTTGATCATGGCTTCACAGGTCCAAAAAGAACCGAATACCGGAGAAAACAGCATCAGCCTGATTAACAGCCTGTTGCTCGAGTCTGCCCACCCAATCGTTTTGCTGCCAACGGATTGGGAGAAAGGAGTGCAGGCCAAACGTTTCATTCTGGGCTGGAACGAATCGCGCGAAGCAATGCGGGCCGTGCAGGACGCCATGTCATTGCTGCAAGCAGCCGAAAAAGTTTATGTTTTAACGATCGTGGCCGAGGCCGAAAAACAGGTTGGTGGTTCGCCGTTAACTGACTATTTGAGGGCCCGCGATGTTAACTGCGAATTTCACTCATTCATTAAAGACTATGACCATAGTAGATCGGCTGAAATGCTGCTTGAATCGGGCGATGCCTACAACGCGGACCTGTATGTATTAGGCGGTTACGGGCATTCAAGATTGCGTGAAGTGGTGTTGGGGGGTGTCACCAGGCATATGATCCAGCACAGCAATGCGCCGGTACTCTTTTCCCACTGATAGCCTGGGAGTTTAGAATTACCCGCTGAAGAACATTTCCCGCTGATCAGGAAACAGCGCTGCCCGCAGTATGCGCTGCATAATGATCGGGTTAACGCCGACATTATTACTCGCCACCACCAAAGCGCGGGGCCGGGGATCCAGTTGTTTTACGGTTCTGTTCAATAAGTCCTGATAGCATTTGACCCCACCAGGCTCATAACCCCACAACAGGTATGTTTCCCGCCAGTCCTTGGCGAGATTCGACAACAGCGCCGTGTATTGTTTGATCAGTACCGGATCATTTTCCGGATTGGCGGTGAAATCCTCAATCAGTTCATTGGCAATGGCCTCCAGCTCACCTGGCGCCATGACCGGCGCCACGTTATAGCGCTCGGTTTTGATTTCGACTTCCAATCCGGGCTTGAACGGCACTAACTCGGCGTTTACATCTTCGTTTGTGCTTGCCTCCATAGTGCGAACCAATTCCCAGAACCTTGACGAACCGGCGGTGTCGAGTACCAGGTGCACCCGATCATGGGGGCTTTCGTTAACAACGTTATGGTTGCGCCAGGAATCAAAAATCCAGCACTCACCGGCCTGCATATGCACCTGTTCTTCACCGCAGAAAAAAGTCACTTCGGGGTAAGTGACAATGGGAATGTGGATGCGTACCCGGTTATACCAGTGATAGTTAAAGTCAACATGCGGACTCACTTCAGCACCCGCTGCAAGCCGCATTAAGCGGGAGCGCGCAAACACCTCACCGATGTGTCCCATGATTTGTTGAATGTACTGACAACGTTGCAGATGTGGCGTGGGCAGCATGCGACCGGAGAAATCGTTGTTGTCCTCACCGCGCAATGACACCAACGGGATAGCAGAATTACCATTGATGCGATTGGGGTGCTCCATCCAGGCGGTATCTTCGAACTGCTCCAGTTCTACTTTCAATCGTTGTACGTCGAAACTCCAGGGCAAGCGTATAAAAGGTCTCGAAAACTTCATTGTTGCCTGGCCAGCATTCTTATGCGGTTGTCGATTTCATTATGTTCGATGTAGTAGCCGCGGAGGTGTCGTTCGCCCGATTCAGCGTCGAAGCTGGCGCGTCCATGCAATATCCGCTGGTTATCGAAGATCACCATTTCCCCCGCCTGCAATACATACTCAATGTTGTATTCAGCGCTGCGGATCCGCACCATCAGCTCACGCAGCGCAGCGTAGAAATCGTACATCAAGTCGGGGCTGAAATCCGGCACATCAGCTATATGAGCGTTAAAGGTCAAACCCCTGAAATGGCCATCGCGATCGAGTCCGATAACTGGCCGGTATGCCCGGATATCGTTTTCATCGTCGATAAAATGCCACGGAACCTGTGCTTCACACAACAGTTGATAGTGGTCAGGAAAGTCTGCGCGGAAGTCATCTACAATTGCCATCGCATCTGCGAAGATCGAGCCGCCGCCAGTGGCTGTATTACGATAGCAATGTAGGAACTGGTTACCCGGCACCAGTTCCTGATTTGGAAGATCAGTGTGCAAGGGCAGTTGCAGAGAGGTGTAGGCCAGGTTATTTGGGACCGGTTTGCTCTTGACCGCAAACATCACGCCGAAATTAGTTTGCCGTTTGAATCCGATCAGGTCGCCAAACTTTTCGCCCGCATTCGGGTCATCCTCCAGGCCTTCGATCAGCACTATGCCTGTGGTCTTCAATGAGCGTAGTGCTTGCAGCAGTGCAACGGGAGATGCGGCGCAGTCCTGGCTGTTAAAACGCGGCAAATCGGTCAGGCTGGCTGCCACCCAGCTTTTCTTGTTAATACGGGCTGCATCATGGCGTGGAATCCCGGGACGGTGCTCGAATAACCACTGCGCACTATAGTTGGAGGGATCAGGCTTGGCAGGCCATTCCACTGTCAGGCCCTTTTCATTAAAATGGAAAGATTCAGGCTGAATGTTCAGGTCGACACTGGTTAAATCGAAAGTTCGCTCGTGGGTTTGCGGATGCAATTCTTCAGCGTCGTTATCCCGTAGCCAGATGAAAGGTAGTTCATTACTGGACTGATCTTCCCACAGCACTATAAATCCACGTTGAGTACGTTCTACGTCAGTGATTCTCATAGTCTCGCAAGCAAACAGTTGAGCTTGTCAGTAAGAATCAAATTATAAGCCTGAGCGGGCATCTGGTCTGATAGTCTGGTGAAGAATTTAACATCAAGATTCAACTTCATTTTCGCTGAAGCGCTGCAACTCTGCAAACCTCGCGCAGTAATTTTTACCGCCGCCCTGCAACTCAAAGTCGCTTTACAGTCAATAGTTTTATTATTGCTTGTTTGCGTTATTCTTAGCCCTTACAGTCGGATATTGAAGATGCAGAGAGTTCGCAATGACTGACACGCCGTTTGATTACATTATTGTGGGTGCCGGATCGGCTGGCTGTGTGCTGGCAAACCGCCTGACCGAAGACTCCGGTGTTTCAGTGCTGTTGTTGGAAGCGGGTGGTAAAGATTCCTTCTGGGACTGGCGCATCCATATGCCGGCAGCGCTGGCCTACCCGATGAATGGCAAGCGCTACAACTGGGATTACCACACCGAACCCGAGCCGCACCTTGACGGACGGATCATGCACTGCCCACGTGGCAAGGTGCTGGGTGGTTCCTCGTCGATTAACGGCATGTGCTACATCCGTGGAAATGCGCTGGACTACGATCGATGGGCGGAGGAAGACCCCGCACTGGCGCAGTGGGCCTACCGTTACTGCCTGCCGTATTTTCGCAAATCGGAAACACGCAACATAGGGGGCGACGATTATCACGGCGATTCTGGACCGCTGAGCGTAACCAAAGGTGAAGGTAGAAACCCGCTGTTTAAAGCATGGATCGAAGCCGGCCAGCAGGCGGGTTATCCGTATACAGAAGATATGAACGGCTACCAGCAGGAAGGTTTTGGTCCGATGGACCGTACCACTAAAAACGGTAACCGTGGCTCAACCGCTGTGGGCTACCTGCGTCCGGCCATGAAGCGGCCAAACCTGACTGTGCTGAAGAAGGCACATGCGCATAGATTGATCATTGAGCAGGGCACGGTAAGGGGTGTTGAATTCAAACATCGACGCAGAATGCATCAGCGGTTTGCCGGGCGCGAAGTGATTTTGTGTGGCGGGCCGATTAATAATCCGCAGTTATTGATGCTGTCCGGCATCGGTGATGCTGCACATCTGCGCGAGAATGGGATTGAGCCGCTACACGAATTACCCGGGGTCGGACAGAATCTGCAGGATCATCTGGAAATCTATTTCCAGATGGCCTGTACTCAGCCTGTTTCCCTGTTCAAATTCTATAATTTGTGGGGTAAGGCGCTGACTGGCGCACAATGGCTATTCACCCGCACAGGGCTCGGTGCCAGCAACCATTTTGAAGCCGGCGGATTTATCCGCAGCAGAAAGGGAGTGCCGCACCCTGATATTCAATATCACTTTTTCCCTATGGCAGTTCGTTATGACGGTAAGAGTCCGAATGATTCACATGGCTTCCAGGCGCATGTCAGTCCGGTTCGCTCCAAGAGCCGCGGTTGGGTGAAA
>JAHHOC010000257.1 GCA_018677115.1 Arenicella sp.
TCTGCAGAGCGAAGTACAGCTGATGGCTGTCGTTGGGCAAGCCGTATGCGTCTGCCTGACAGCTCTCATACCCAGGCCGAGAGCCGACCTGACCCGGTTTCATGGCGTATTTGCACCCAACAACAAATACCGGGCTTTGGTCACTCCGTCCACTCGCGGCAAGAATGCCAAACGCCAGACCGAGCAGAGCCCTTTTTAAGTCATATTTCTAATGTCAGCTAAGTGTATTAAGCCGTCCCTTTTGGTTTATAGCCAGTCGCTCTACCCCAGATTTAAGGCGAGCGTCTAATCAAGCCGCGCGTTGATCTCGCCAGGCGTGATAAATGGAAGTAACATCTACCTGCCACGTCGGGGAGATCAGGGTGATAAGAAGCGCCTCCAGATTGGTCATGACCACGGTCACTGCCGCGATGCGCAATGGCCATATAGACCAGTCACTGAACAGGCTGATCACCGCAATCAGTGTCACCAGCCAGGCAGTTTTAGCGGCACGGGTATGGTAACTTGGCCAGCGTCGGTATTTCAGGAAACCCACCGTGGTGGAAATCAGGTAAGTGCCTATCGCGGGTAAGATCCAACCTAGTTCCTCACTCAGGATTTCGCGGTATATCGTAATCAGGCCAAACAACAGTGCCGCGTATAGTGCGGCATCAGCCCAACTATCCAGACGGGCTCCGAGCACCGAGCGCTGGTTGAGCAGGATTGCCAATTTGCCGTCAATCCAATCCGTGATGGCGAGAAACAGGAATAGCCAGAGGAATAATTGGCTGTTACCCTGCCAGGCAATCGGGAGAAGTATGAAAGAACCAACAAGCCGGATCATGCAAATGATGTTCGGAACTGTCATTACCCGATTGGAAATATACGGTGTATCGGGGTCAGTCTGCGTTCGCTGTTGATCCTTTTTCATTCAAACCACCAGATCAAGAAATATACAAAAACCGGTGCGGTCATTGACAGGCTGTCTATCCTGTCGATGACGCCACCCATCCCGGGCAACAGTTTACTGCTGTCCTTAATGCCGGCATCGCGCTTGATGGCTGACATGTTGATGTCGCCGAAGAATCCGGCTAGGGAAATCAGAATCGCCGCCAGCATTGGCGCAACCCATGCTTGGAGAGGTTGCGCAATAGACAGTGGACCAGCCTGCTGGCCGAGGTTGGTCAGCCATGGGGCAATTAACGGAGCCAGAATGACGATCACAATCATCCCTCCGAAAAATCCTTCCCAGGTTTTGTTGGGCGATATGATCGGTGCTATGGCGTGTTTTTTGTGAGACCCAAACATACGGCCGATGATGGCCTGGAAAATATCATCTGCTTCAGTAAGAATAACCAGAAACAGGAACCAGCCCACCGCGCCTAGAGGACCTTGGGCGGAGCTCGGTAACAGTAGCAGGGCCGCCGCGTGAGAGACGCCATAGCCAAGAAACATGATTCCCCACAGCATGCCACCTGCGGATCGGATATAACCCTGCGATTCATCCTGAATCAACAGTAAAACCGCCAGTACAAGTAGTGAAGCAAGTGGGAGAAACACCACAAAAAACTCAAGTGAGCCCAGCAGAATCAGCAAATAATTGATAACGATAAGCGCATAACCGGCGTTAATAGCAACGGAATCTGCCGGTCGCGGGCTGAGCATGCGGGTGATCTCAAACCAGCCGATGCAGCTGGCGGTAGCAAGCAGCAGGCAAATCCCGGGTCGTCCTGCCAGCAAGCTGGCGCTCACCGCTATGGCAAGTAACCACCAGGTTCGCAAGCTGGCTAGTCGTTTACTTCTGAGTGCCTGTTCAGCATTTCTGAGCGCTATGAAGCGGGCTATTGAGCCGACAACAAGGCTGGCAAACAGCGCAGCAAGGACCCAGTAAAGTGCAGAGGCAGGGGTCGTGATCATGATTTGTCCAATTGGAACCTGTCTTGATTGACGGTTTGCGTGCCGCTGGTGGAGCGGGGAATTCCAAAGCGACGCACAAGCAAGCGAACCAGCAATGGCAGCAGGCCGCAGGCTACCAGCGCTGCAATCAGTGGCGGATCGATGAAAGCACCTGCCCCACTGTCCGCGAACTCGCGTAGCGAGGGCAGGCGGATACCCACATAAACCCAAATGGCATTGGCAGGGATCAGGCCGACGAGGGTAGTCCAGAAAAATGTCCAGGCGCTGACCCGGCTCGCGCCACTGATCGGGTTGACTATAGAAAACGGGGCATGAGCCATGCGTAGCGTTAACAGATAAAACGCGCCTTCCTTTTTTATATGCTTGTTCATAAGTGCGACAAAGCGGGGATAGCGCCGCTCTATACTTTCCCGGAACAGATATCGACTGAGGGAAAAGATAATCATGCCGGTAACCGTGAGACCGATTGTCACAATAGTCACAGCCTGCCAAAACCCGAACAGCCAGCCATAAACTACGCCCTTGCCACCGGTTCCCGGCACCAGCGACAGCACGATATAAATGCCAAAGCCGAGCAGAAAAGATCGAGTTGGATTGAGTGCAATGAGTGAGCGGAATCGCTCTTCCTGAATTGCCAGTTGCTCCAGTGACACGTAGTTGCGTATATACAAAGCCAGCACTAAAAAAACTATGCCTGAGATAGCAATGATAAGGGGCTTGCGGCGGTTTTGTGTGACAGTCATTTTGCCATCTGCTGAGGAGTCAATTGGGCAGCGGAGTTTTCATCAGCCAGGGCCCGGCCCGCGCGGGGGAACTTATGCCTGCTTACCGGCGCAAATTTCCCCGCTTCCTCAAAAAACAGGTAATGGGTCACAGTCAGGGTCTGTGATCCTACCTCAACAAGGTTAAACGTATTCTCATCGCGTTCGCGACCCTTTCCACGGCTGGATGTGGTTGTGCCGCATTGCACTATGATCACTCCTCGGTCACGGCGATGGCCGGGGTAAAAATCCAGCGAGTTGCCGACGTAGGACCGATGCAAGTGCCCACCCAGGATCATCTCAACCCGCTGCTCGACAAAACTCTCTATGGCCCGGCGAGATTGCTGCATAGCGATGTCAAACACGCGGTCATGACCGGGAGCGAAATGATGGTGTGCGACAACTATGCGCACCATATCATCCGGTACTGTAGCAAATGCTTCAGCACAGTGTTTGAGCTGCTTAAGATCGATTCGACCATTCGAGATGCTTTGCCGTGGAGCGGTGGAATCAAGCCCTACCAGCACCACATTGCCGATTTGGAGGATCGGGTTGAGTTCCGGTGAGATAATTTCACAATAGAGTTCATGCGGTTTAAAAAAACGCTCGTGAAGCCGCCACAGCGCCACGTCGTGGTTGCCGGGGATTACCAGCATCGGTACCTCGGGCATGCGATCGAAAAACTGCCGAGCCTCCTCAAACTGTTGGCGTTTAGCGCGTTGGGTGAGGTCGCCACTCACCACGATAGCATCGGGATCTAGCGAGGGGATGGTTTGTAGCAGGGCTTCACCCACTTCAGGCACAAATGGGGGCCCGAAATGCAAATCGGATATATGCAGAATTCTGGTTGGCATCACTATCAACCTCCTCTCTGAAATCACTCGCGCATCCCGTTCGAAACTACCACAGAACTGCGAAAGTTCTGTATTAGCCTTTTGATCAGCGTATCAGCAAAATATGCACGGCTCGAACCGGAATAATTGATCAGAGTATGCTCATTGCAGGCCTGCCTGTCGTTGATCTTGATCAACCATGGAGCAAACAAGTGTCCAGGGAAAAGACCGTTCAGCCCTGCGGGTAAACAGCCAAAAAAGAGGCCGTTAATATTAACGGCCTCGTAAAAAGTATAAATTGGATTTTAGTTAGTAGCTAGCCGTCGTCCTCTTCCACTTGAATCTGGCAGTCTTCCACTTCTCCGTCGGGTGCAGGTCCTATCGGGCCTAGGCCTGATTGAGAGCTGAACCTGAACCTGACGAATACAAATGCAGAGCTGCTGACAGGCGGTGTCAAATCGAATGCGACTGTATCTGCTGAAGGAACGAGATCTGCGGCGACCAGGTCGCCCGCGTAGGAGCCGTCGTTATTCCAATCCGCCCATACACTTAAGACACCGTCGCCGGTGGTATTTACAATGATTGTATTGTCCGCTGATCGGCGCAGTATAGTCTCACCACCACAAAAGGTTCCTTGTTCTCCTTCGTCATCGATCAGTAGCTGATCGCCTTCGTCGTCCACTCCATTGGTATCGTCACCATCAGCAGCGGCATTGGATTGCGGGGCCGCATCGGCATCGGGTGCTACACCCATATACACATTGCTCGCTGCGAGCACATGTGAGGCCGGTCCGCCCGGCCCATCTTCGTAACTCGCTGGTGCATCACCGAAATCAAAACTATCATCCGAAAATGTACAGCCGCAAATCGGGCCATTGTCGACGCTGAATGATTCCCTAACCTGGAAACTTCCCCACACGGTTCCTGGACTGATGTCCTGTGAGCAACTGGTGTGTAATTTAGTGTTTTCGACGCCATCGACGTAGATGAATACATCCTTGGTTAGTTTTTCGCCATCCGCGGCTGAAAATGAAATGTCCTCATTGGTGGCCAAATCAGCAGGCCCGAACAATGTTATGCCATCTTTGTCCACTACCTCGACATTCACAGTCACACCACCAAAATAGCGCATGGTCATTTTGGTGACGCCGCCTTTACATTCATCACAGAGCAACGGGTCAACCGGACAGATTGGACCATTATCCTTGCTTGAGCTTTGAGTGACGGTAAACGAACCCCAGACCGTACCCGGCCCGATAGGTTGCGAGCAACTTGTGTGCAGCTCGACGTCTTCGACGCCGTTAACAAAAAAAGTGGTGTCTTTTAGCTTATCGCCACTCGGAACGATGTCGAACTCTTGTCCGGGCGTCACCTGCTGTGGCCCGAATACAGTTTCATCGTCATCGAAAACCTGCACTTCCGCTGGCATGTCACCGTTGAAAGCCACCGACATGGATACCACGCCGCCTTTACATTCCAGGCATTCTGGAGCGGGGCAAATGTTACCGCCCTTTTTGCTGGTACCCGCAGATACCGTAAATGAGCCCCAAACCGCTCCCGGCCCGACTTCCTGCGAGCAACTTGTGTGTATTTTGACGTCTTCATTCCCATTTACAAAAATTTTGGGATCACTTAGCTTGCCCCCATCCTCATCCATAATGGTGAACTCGTCACCCTGGTTTAACACCCGTGTTCCAAAAGGCATGCCGCTACCGTCAACGACGTCGTCATCGTCGATTTCAATTACAGAACCTGAGGCGCCATTGAATTGCAGGGTCAGCGACAAGACGCCATCCTTGCATTCCTGACATTCCGGTTCGGGGCAGATATTGCCGTTATCTTTACTGACTCCCGATTCGACAGTGAACAAGCCCCAGACCGCACCCGGGCCGATTGGCTGGGAGCAACTGGTGTGTATCTCAACATTTTCCTGGTTATTAACCAGTATGATGGGGCCATCCAGCTTGTCACCATCTACACCGGTAAAACTGACTGATCCACCTGGAACAACTACCTCTGGTCCAAAGCGGGTTTCTTTATCGTCTATTACCTCGATAACAGCGGACGCAAGTCCATTGTAGATCAACGACAGCGACAATACACCGCCCTTACATTCCAGACACTCCGGCGCTGGACAAATCGGGCCACCGTTCTTGCTCATACCCTCGACTACCGTGAATGATCCCCAAATTGCCCCGGGACCCGTTTCCTGCGAGCAACTGGTATGTATTTTGACGTCTTCATTACCATTCACAAAAATTTCGGGATCACTTAGCTTGTCCCCATCCTCATCCATAATGGTGAACTCGTCACCCCGGTTTAACACCCGTGTTCCAAAAGGCATGCCGCTACCGTCAACGACATCGTCGATTTCAATTACGGAGCCTGGGTCGCCGTTGAATTGCAAGGTCAGTGACAGCACACCGCCGTCACATTCGTTGCAGCCACCGATCTCGCAGATTTCCGGTTCGCCGGTCTGCGCAGTTGTATTAAATGAAACCATTGCGGCCACCAGAATCATGGCTCGCAGAAAATGCATAAACGCGCCCTTAACCGGCCGCCAGATGTACCTCGACATAATACCCCCCTGGTTTGAAACCAGACTCTACGGATAAACCCTCCAACTGAAACACGCGAGACAGTTCACCTCTTATACGGGTGTTCTTTATTGCGCTGCACATTTCAACTGTCTAAATCCCTTTATCAACCAACCTCAACTCCTCTAACCATTATAGGAAGGAAAAAAGCTAATTTCCACTCAAGTAGTGGACATTAACCGTTAGATGCTCAGATCCAGCAAATTGTAGTCTTTGAGTGTTGCAAGTGCTCCGAGGGTCCAGCTGATGTTCTCTCCTGCGAGGGGTTTATAATCGTAGGGTTGCTCGTCCGGGAAGCGTTGCCGCCGGGCATCGATCGCCAGGCCAATGACTTGTGAACGCTTGCGAATATGGGCGGCGTCATAAACTACCGCCTCGCTGTGCATGCCTGCGCCCATGATATCCAGCACCGAGGAGCGTCGATGAAAACCGAAATTTACCGTTACCCGGGGTTCAAAACCGGTGTTGGCAAAGGATCCGTGTACGATTTGCCGATTGCAGATGACGACATCCCCGGGGTTACAGATAATCGGCACGGCGTCCGGTAATCGCTCGCTGCCCAACTCGGCCACCAGCGCCTTGATATCGATTTTGCCGACTTTATGCGACCCCGGCACGACCCACACACCATTGACGGCGGTGCTGCCGCAAACCTGCGCCATAAAATTGAAACCGTGGATATCCTCGTCGAACTCGGGACTGTCCCAGTGAGTATCGCCATCCTGGTGCCACGACACCGCGGCTCCCAGCCCGGGGTCTTTAAAGAAAATCACTTCATTGAAGGGCGCAAAGTCGTCACCGTGGATGGCTTCTGCAACTTTCAATAGTTCGGGATGCCCGTAGGTACGAAGACAGGCTTGTGAAAATTGTAACTGACCCACCAGAATAAACGGCGCAAATGCCGGTGCGTCCGCAGCGGCTGCCGGTTCAAATAATTTCACCTGGTGACGCCCGTTCAATAAATCCGTGCCACCCAGAGGGTCGGATAGCGGTTTCGCCCATTGCAGGGTCAGTGCCTCACAGTCCACACCGAGAGCTGGCGAGCCATCAGCGTCGACTGGACTATCAGGTGACACTGGAAAATTGCGACGCATGGCTGCTATATCATGGCGGATATCCTCAAGTTCCTGATCGCTGATCACGCCCTCAAAAATGTAAAATCCGTATTCCGAGTAGGTTGCCCGAATGGCGGGATCGAGATTGCCATCAGCATCAAACCTGAGCGGCCCACGGTTATCCAGATCGAGTGCGCGTTGCTGGCCCTCAATCAAGTAGTTGCGCATGGCGTCAGCATCTTCACCGTAATAGGCGGCGCATGCTTCGATAGATCGGGTGGTGTCTTCAGGCATTGTAAATTCCGCTGTTCATTTCATAGATTTATACTACACAGTCTGGCTTATCACCTTTGTGTTTTGTACAAATAGTGCTGTCAATCTTGGTCTGTCCCAGTGGGCTTATTGCTCTGGCCTTTTTTCCTCGCCCGCGGATGTGCGTCGTCGTATACCTGTGCCAAGTGCTGAAAATCAAGATGCGTATAAATCTGCGTGGTGCTGATGTTGGCATGGCCGAGCAATTCCTGAACTGCCCTGAGTTCACCGCTGGATTCAAGCAGGTGACTGGCAAAAGAATGCCGTAACATGTGCGGACTGACGGGTATGTCAATGCCCTGCCTGGCTGCCCAGTATTTAACCCGTTGCTGGATGGTGCGTGGGTTTATGCGGCGGCCGTGCTTGGAAACGAATACCGCCTGGAAATCTTTCAATGGCAGTGTATTACGTTGCATTAGCCACTCCCTAAGCGCTTTGTCAGCATACTTACCAATCGGCAGGTCGCGGGTTTTATTGCCTTTACCGGTCACCCGTACCAGTTTTTCAGGCAGCATTAAATCGTTAAGGTCCAGGTCACATAGTTCCGACAGGCGGAGCCCGGAAGAGTAGAACAGCTCCATTGCGGCTTTGTCGCGATAGCTGAGCGGGTTGTCGGCGTCTATCTCAATCAGCGAAGTGATCTGGTCGACGGTAAGTGTTTTGGGTAATCTTTTGGCGGCTTTCGGTGCGCGTACGTCATCGAACGGATTGGTTGCCAGTATTCGTTGTTGCATCAGGAACTGTGCCAGGCCGCGACCCGACGAAAGAACACGTTGAATGCTCTTGGCGTGCAGGCGTTTGGCATTGAGGCTGGCGGAAAACTGGCGCACCGCGTGGGTGGTCAGCCCTTGCCATAGCATCAGGCCTTGTTGATCACAAAAAGCCAGCAGTTTGCGTATATCCCGCCGGTAGGCGGCCAGCGTGTGCGGGGACAGCCGCCGCTCAACCTCCAAAGTATTTAGATAACGATCCACATCATCTTGAATCGTTCCAGTCATGAGTTTAATCAGCAGGTTGCAAGCGGGCGAGGCAAATGCCCGCCATCAGGCCGAGGCGGTTCAGGTGATCGGTGCCCAGATCATGAGTAAAGCGGACCGGGTCGCTGGAACCCAACGCCAGGATGCCGATCATGTCGTGTTCTGCGGTGAGCATGGGGATCAGCGCTGCGGACTTAACCGAATCGCTAAAGAACAGCTGGAGAATGTTGCTCGGCCAGCGTTCGTCACACACTGCCAGCTTATTGGAGAGGCGCCGTAATGCATCTTCATAACCTTCATTTTCATCCGGTCGTTGTGCAACCGCGCGTGCAGTTTTGAAAGACACTTCATCAATGTTAAAAGTCTTGCGCAGCGCCAGTGGGAATTCACCGGCAAATTCAGACAGGTTACTAAAGCCGATCAGCTGGCATAGGACATTACTGAAGCTGTCACTGATTTGCTCGTTCTCGCGTGCCACCTCAATCAGCTCTACGTGTTGCGAGTGAAATTGGGAAAGCCTTGATTTCAGCGTGCTGATCTGCCGCTCCAACAGTGATGCCGTGCCGCGGTTATCGGTCAGGGTAATTAGCTCAAGTAACTCGGGGTGACGTTGAAAAATATCCGGGTTAGCTTTTAACAGCGTGATCAGCTCGGCATCAATGTCTTTATTTTCTGTGTTTATCTGTGACATGTAGTCTTCTCTAATTTTCGCTCTCGAGTTCAATCTCGCCCTCAAAAGAAGTGTGGGCCGGGCCGGTCATAAACACTGGTTGGCCTTCGCCCTCCCACCTTATGCTCAAACGGCCGCCGGGCAAAGTTACCGTTACCTCGGGATTTAGTTTTTGAGCATGGATGCCGGCAGCCACTGCAGCACAGGCACCACTGCCACAGGCCAGGGTTTCTCCTACACCGCGTTCAAACACGCGCAGGGCGATTTCACCTCGGCCTTTAATCTGCATAAAACCAACGTTAGTGCGCTCGGGGAAAATCGGATGCGATTCCAAAACCGGGCCAATCTGGCTAACCGGTGCGTGTTCGACATCGTCGACTATTAGCACCGCATGCGGATTACCCACAGACAGCGCATAAAAATTGATGGCATCACCGTCTTTATTGATTACGTATTGACCGGCACGCTGAGTTTCCGCCAGTGGGATATCGACCGGATCAAATGAGGGCACACCCATATTTACCGTGACTTCGCCGGTTTCCGGGTCCTGTTGCAATTGCATATCACCGCTGATGGTTTCAACGCTGAGCGGATTTTTGCTGGAAAGGCCACGCGCATATACGAATTTCAGAAAGCAGCGGGCGCCGTTACCACACTGCCCTACTTCGCTACCATCGGCATTGAGGATACGATATTTGAAATCGATACCGGGTCTCCGTGACTGTTCTACCAGCAGTATCTGGTCGCAACCGATGCCGAGATGACGGTCAGCAATGCGTGCCGCCTGTTCGGCAGACAGGTTAAGTGGGCGGTCAGTGCAGTCAAACACAACAAAATCGTTGCCAAGGGCCTGCATTTTGGTGAACGGAACCTTCATCTGACGGACATCGACATTAAACAACCTGTGGCATAGGCGCTATTTAACCATATAATTCCAGAAGCAACCTGTTCATTCTCATTCTTATGTATATCGACTGGTCGAATATCGAAACTGTGCTCCTTGATATGGATGGCACTTTGCTTGACCTGCACTTTGACAGCCACTTCTGGCTAGATCACCTGCCTCAGGTTTACGCCCAAAAGCATCAGCTGAGCGACGAAGAAGTCCAGCAAATCATGATGCCTTTATTTGAAAATCATGCCGGGACCCTGAACTGGTATTGTGTTGAGTTCTGGTCGGACGCACTGGGGCTGGACATTATGCAGCACAAACAGGAAGTGTCGCATAAGATCGGTTACCGGCCCGCTGCACAGGGGTTTTTGCAGCGCTGCCGTGAGCAGGTGGATGATTTGCGCCTGATTACCAATGCGCATCGTGAGGTACTGAACCTTAAGATCGAACACACCAAACTGGATCAGTACTTTGATCAAATGGTGTGTTCACACGAATTAGGCGCACCAAAGGAACAGCTGGAGTTCTGGTCGAGCCTGCATTCCATGCAGGGTTTTGATCCGGACAGCACCCTGTTCATTGACGACAGCGAAACCGTTTTGGATGCAGCACATGCATTCGGGATTGGTCACATTTTCAGTATTGCGGAACCGGATTCGCAGCGCGAACGCGCACAAGCGAGCAAGTTCCCCATGCTGACTTCATTCACCAGTGCACAGGAGGCGCCATTAAAGCAGCGATAAATTTGCGTAGGCGAGGACCAGCCATTTGCTGCCGACTTCGGTAAAATTGATCTGAATGCGTGCGTATTCGCCCTGCCCCTCGAGGTTTACTACTACTCCTTCACCGAATTTAGGATGACTGACGTTCATGCCGACGGCAACGCCGCTCTCATGCGTGCTCTGATCGTCGACCCATTTTGAGGAGCGCACGGGAGCGCTGTAGGTTTTTTTTGGTTTAGGGCGAATCTCGGTAATCAGCTCTTCAGGAATTTCACCGAGGAAGCGTGACGGGCTGGTGTATTTTTCCGACCCGTAGAGGCGCCGAAGCTCGGCATGGCTTAGCCACAACTGTTGCATTGCCCGGGTCATGCCCACATAACAGAGCCGGCGTTCTTCCTCGAGTCGTCCCGAGCCGTCTTCCAGCGAGCGCTGGTGCGGAAACAACCCCTCCTCCAGACCGGTAAGAAACACCAAGGGAAACTCAAGGCCCTTAGCGCTATGCAGGCTCATCAATTGTACGCAATCTTCCCATTCCTCGGCCTGTCCCTCGCCTGCTTCCAGAGACGCGTGGGCAAGAAATGAGGCCATGGGAGGCAAATCGTCCTCGGTTTCCTCAATTTCGAATCCGCGTGCAGCGGTGATTAGTTCTTGCAGGTTTTCTACCCTTGCCTGCCCTTTTTCGCCCTTTTCTTTTTCGAAATGCTCGATCAATTTGCTTAAGTCCAGCATGATCTCTATCTGCTGAAACAGGTCCTGGTTGGCGATCTGGCTGCTGATTTCTTGGATCAGGTTGACGAAAACGCCGAGCGCAGATTTTGCACGGCTGGAGAGTTGCGAACCCGTCAGCAGCTGATTGGTAGCATCCCACATGGAGATCTGCTGGGCGCGGGCATATTCGCGGACCAGGTCTACGGTTTTATTGCCGATGCCCCGGGTGGGTGTGTTTACGATGCGTTCAAAAGAGGGGTCATCATCACGGCGCATACACAGGCGCAAGTAGGCCAGCGCGTCCTTGATTTCGGCGCGTTCGAAAAACCGCAGGCCGCCATAAACTCGGTAGGGCATGCCCACATTCAACAATACCTCTTCAAATACCCGCGATTGGGCATTAGATCGATATAGAATAGCTACCTCACTGCGCAGGCCACCCTGATTGACCCAGGCTTGAATCTGGTCGATCACAAAGCGCGCTTCGTCCTGCTCGTTGTAGGCGGTGTACAGTTTGACCAGTTCGCCTTCTTCGCCTGCGGTCCACAGGTTTTTGCCAAGCCGCGTGCCGTTGTTCGCGATCACCGCGTTGGCGGCATCAAGGATGCGGGTGGTGGATCGATAGTTCTGTTCCAGCCTGATCAGCTTGGTGGCGGGAAAATCTTTCTCAAATTGCAGGATGTTTTCGACTTTTGCTCCCCGCCAACCGTAAATCGATTGATCATCGTCGCCCACCGCAAACAGGTTATGTGATTTCTGCACCAGCAGGCGCAGCCAAGCGTATTGAATGGAATTTGTGTCCTGGAACTCGTCCACAAGCACGTATTGAAAACGCTCCTGATAACGCTCGCGCAACACTTCGTTGTTTTTCAGCAGATCGTAGGCACGCAACAATAGCTCGGAAAAATCCACCAGCCCGAAACGTTGGCATAAATTTTCGTAGTGGTTGTAAACAGCCAGCAACGTTTGCTGTTGCGCATCATTGCCTGGCGGCACCTGGCTGGGCCGTCGGCCTTCTTCTTTGTGACCGCTTATGTACCACTGCAATTGTTTGGGAGGCCAGTAAGCTTCGTCAAGCGCGAGCTCTTTCAGGCAGCGCCGGATCATCCGTAATTGATCGTCACTATCCAGAATCTGAAATGCCTGTGGCAGCCCGGCTTCTTCATAGTGTTGCCGCAGCAGCCGATGCGCGAGACTGTGAAAAGTGCCGATCCACATTCCGCTCATGGGGATGCCGAGCATTTTTTCGATGCGCCCACGCATTTCACGGCTAGCCTTATTGGTAAAGGTAACGGCAAGAATGGACAAGGGTGACACCCCGAGCGCATCCACCAGGTAAGCAATCCGTGAAGTGAGCACACGGGTTTTGCCACTACCGGCACCTGCTAACACCAGCATTGGTTGCGGCGGTGCAGCGACTGCCTCCCGTTGAGCGTCATTCAGCTCATTGAAAATATGCGAGATGTCCAAATTAAAAATATGTTGCTATTCGACGGTTACCGATTTTGCCAGGTTCCTTGGCTTGTCAATATCAGTGCCTTTGTTGAGAGCAACATGGTAGGAGAGCAATTGCAGTGGAACCACATACAGAATAGGGGCGATGTAGTTATTTACCGGTGCTACTTCCAGCACCAATGTTTCCTGGTCAGATTTAAGGCCGGACTTCTGGTCTGCGAATACAAACAGCTTGCCACCACGGGCGCGGACTTCTTCGAGGTTTGATTTTAGCTTCTCCAACAAATCGTTGTTCGGCGCCACTGCCACCACCGGCATATCGTCATCGATAAGCGCCAGCGGTCCATGTTTGAGTTCGCCTGCAGCATAGGCCTCTGCATGTATGTAGGAAATTTCCTTCAGCTTCAATGCACCCTCCATAGCGATCGGATAATGGGCACCGCGGCCGAGAAACAAGGCGTGATGCTTATTGGTGAAATGCTTGGCCATAGCAATGATCTGACTCTCAAGCTGCAACACTTTTTCAATCTGTTGCGGCAGGCTGCGCAGCTCCTGTACTACCTCCTGCTCCAGAGCATCGGCAGACTGGCCGTCACCGATGCGGCGTCGCCGCAGGCAGATAGCCAGCATCAACAATGTGACCAGCTGGGTGGTGAAGGCTTTGGTAGAGGCAACGCCGATCTCCGGTCCGGCATGGGTAAGGATGGTCAGGTCACTGGCTCGCACCAGGGAACTCTCCGGCACATTGCAGATACACAATGTATTGGTGTAGCCAAGGCCTTTGGCCATTTCCAGTGCCGCCATAGTGTCCAGTGTCTCGCCGGACTGCGAAATAGTCACAAACATAGTGCCGTCGTCAACAACATGGTGCCGGTAGCGGTACTCACTGGCAATTTCTACGTCGCAACGGATGCCGAACTCCTCAAACCAGTAACGCGCCACGCTGGCCGCATAGTAACTGGTTCCGCAGGCGATGATTTTTATTTGATCGGCGCGATCAAAAATTTCTCTGGCATTGTCACCAAAGGGAAGTTCAAGCACGCTGTCTGCACCCAGGCGGCCTTCAAGGGTTTCGGTGATAGCGCGGGTCTGCTCATGAATTTCCTTTTTCATGTAGTGTGCATATCCACCCAGTTCCACCTCATCGTCACTCAAGGTGCTGACATTCACCCTGCGTTCCACCGGTTGGCGGTTACGGTCATAAATTTGCACCGAATCAGTGGTGACTCTGGCAATGTCACCGTCCTCTAGAACAATATATTCCTTGGCAACGGGTATCAGCGCCGACATATCGCTGGCAATAAAATTTTCGCCCTCTCCCAGCCCTACCAGCAGGGGTGAACCACTTCGGGCCGCGATCAGCACGTCGGCTTCCTGCTTGGAGACCACACCAAGACCATAGGCTCCTTTGAGT
>JAHHOC010000297.1 GCA_018677115.1 Arenicella sp.
GGGCTGGACTGTGGTCCGATGAGTGGTTTCGACAATGCGGCGGTAGATGCGGAATTTTTTGCGGACGGCCGTTACAAATCAAACTTTCTGGTCAATATTGGCGTCGGTGATCCGTCGGGGAATTATCCTCGGGCAACCAGATTGGCTTTTGACGAGGCGGTTAAAATTCTCTAGCAGGTGGCTGGACATGAGCATTAAACAAATCATCAACCCAAAGCAAAAGGACCTTGGCGAGTTTTCGGTACGGCGCGTGTTGCCGTATATGAATCAGCGCATGGTGGGACCGTGGATTTTCTTTGACCACATGGGGCCGGCGGAATTTGAGCCGGGCAGTGGCGTCAACGTGCGCCCTCACCCGCATATAAACCTGGCCACGGTCACCTACCTGTTCGAGGGCGAGATCCTGCATCGTGATTCCCTGGGCAACCAGCTCAGCATCCATCCCGGCGATATTAACCTGATGGTGGCGGGTCGCGGAATTACGCATTCCGAGCGTGAAACAGATGAAGTCAGGTCTTCGCAACATAATGTGCATGGGCTGCAGCTGTGGCACGCGCTGCCAGAAGCCGACGAAGAAACTGATCCGGCTTTTTATCACTACCCTTCTGCCGAGCTACCCTATTTAGTGCATGAGGGTGTACCAGTGAGGGTGATGATGGGCAGCGCCTACGGCGTGACGTCGCCGGTCAAGACTTTTGCCGAAACTCTGTATGCAGAAGCACATATGCAGCCAGGCGACAAGCTGGAGTTGCCGGTAGCAGAAGAGCTGGCTATTTATGTCGCATCCGGATCCGTTTTCATTGCCGGTGAAGAGATACTACAGTTTTCCATGGCGGTACTCGAAGGCGATACACCGGTCACCGCTGATACCGAGTCGCGAATCGCCATTATCGGCGGCGAGAAAATGCCTCCCCGTTTTATTGAATGGAATTTTGTCTCCAGCCGCAAAGAGCGCATCGAGCAGGCCAAGCAGGACTGGCGCGACGGGAAATTCCCCAAGGTGGTCGGCGATGAGGAAGAGTTTATTCCGCTGCCTGAATAGGCGACCGCGCTAGCCAGTGCGCTAACCCCTGAAGCCCAGCAGTTTCTTGTCAATAATCTGTTCGACAATGACCTCGGGCAATGCCTTCTCCCAGTCGCCGCGGCCGGATTGCATCTGCTTCAGCACTTCGCGAGAGTAGATCTTGAATAATTTAGGATCACTCGACTCAATGCCGAAAATAAAATTGTTATCCAGCAGGTGCTGGTAGAGGCGCGCCAGGTTAGCAGGCACCTTGGCCTGGGTGAAGTCTCGCATTTCACCCTGTTCATCGAGCTCAGGGTATACAAATAATCGGGTATGGTCGGGAAACAGCTTGCCGAAGCCCTCTAGTATGCCGCCTTCGAGGCCGGCATAGGTCGTTTCATCAAAAATCTGTGCGATGTTGACCATGCCCACTACGATGCCGATCTGCATGTCGGTGAACTGACGAAAATAGGCGCGCAATGAAAAATACCGCGTATAGTCGGAAACCATCACGCTGTAGCCAAGGCTGTTGAGTAAGCCCACGCGCACGATAATGTCCTCCTCCGGCACCATCAGGTCATTACCCAGGGCATCGTTGAGTGAGATTTCCGCCAGCGCGATGCTGTTATCGAGGTTGACGTCTTCCAGCTTGCCGAAGGATCGCGCGCCCTGCTCGATCATGTCCACGTTAAGCTTGGTGACCGGCCGGAACGAACCGCGGATAGTTAGCACATTTTTCTTGTACAGCATCTCCGATGGAATCACCACGCGGCCCTCGGGATTGAACATGATAGCGCGGGTTTTCCAGCTGCGGATCAGGTGCAGGTTAATGCCGAGATTGTCGACGTCCTCAAAATACGGTCCATAAAATTCGATCGAGTCAATCTCGATACGGCCAGGTTCAAGGTTATCCGTCAACGAGTCAATCAGCCGCTTGGGATCCTCAAAATAGTAATAGGCGGCGTAGATCAGGTTGACGCCGAACTTGCCCATCACGTCGTACTGCTGATCGGCGTTTGGGTCCAGCATACGCACATGGGCTACGATCTCGGAGGGTTCCGCGGCCGGGTACATCTGCACTTTAATACCGCACCATGCGTGGCATTCGTTCTGCTGGTTAAAACTCTTTGCCGCCACTGTGGCCGCATAGGAGAAAAACCGCGAAGCTTTCGCCCGCTTTGTGCCAACCCGCTCGATTACCAGGTCAAACTCCTTGTCGAGCATCGCCATCACCCGCGGCCTGCTCACATAGCGCTTCCCATCCTGGGTGCCGTAGATTGAATCAGAGAAATCCATGTCGTAGGCCGAAATAGTCTTGGCCACAGTACCGGCTGCAGCGCCAGCCTGAAAAAACTGCCGCGCCACTTCCTGCCCGGCACCGATCTCGGCAATGGTGCCGTATTTATTTTCATCCAGGTTCAGGCGCAGCGCCTTCTGGCCAATGCTCCGATTACTGACGTTTTTATCCATGGCAGATCACTAATTATTATTTTGTTATAACAGTATATGAAATTTATCGATAAAACGAGCTGTGTAGTGCGCCGCGAGTTATTTTAACTCGCTGCAGGCACACGCATTACGAAGCGCTCAGCAAAGACTGCGCCAGCGAATAAACATCATCGACACTGGTGTCATCTATCGCCGGTAGGCCGGTACCGGTACCGGAATTTGATCGCTGCTGATATTCGGCAGGCGCGCCAGCAATAGCCGGATGCAAGGCGACCCTGTAGTGATTTGCTATCTCCTCCGGGTATGGGGTAAAGCGACCAAAATGCTTGCCACTGTAGATGACGACAGTTGGTTTTTCCCCTAATGCCTGCGCGAGATGGGGTGCTGAGGTTTCATTGGAAATCAATAAATCGCATGCTGCCAATACTTCCACATATTCAATGATTGAAGTTTTACCGACCAGGTTAGTGCAATCTACGGGCGACAGTGATTCGAATTCCAACGCTGCCGGTTTGTCCTCCGGCCCACCCAGCAGCACGATTCCAAGCTTGTTTTCTGCCGACAGTCTCTGCGCCAGTTCGATGAATTTATTAATCGGCCACTTACGTTTCGGGGAACTGGCGCCGATAAATAACACGGCGAATGGAGCTGGCAGCTCGAAGCACGACTCGCTGCTACCGGTCTGCAATTCGGGTCTTGGCAAATCGATGCTTTGATCGAGGATGCGCTCAATGAATCTTCGATTCTGGTAGAACTCAAACATCACCGTATCAGGCGCAGGGATCAACCTTGTGTAATATTTGTCTGCAATGGCTTTTGTGGGTGCGGAAATATTAGCCCGATCTCCCTCATGGGCTATTTTTTCGTTTGCGGTGATGATTCTGGCAATACAGTCGGAATGGTTGTAACTACGGCTGAATATCGGATTAAGCAGAACTGAATAGCCGGTCGCAGCAATCTGTCGCAATATTTTATAACGATAACGGGGTGACCGGTCGAACCGCGTGCGGTCTATCCAGATAAATCGACTTATATAGTCGGAATCAAATCTCTCGGCCAACTCTCTCCAGGCGGTATTGCCTACCAGGGTAATGTCGTAGTCACCGAACTCGCTGCTTTGCTTCAACACCCTGATAAAATTACGGAACAAGACATAATCACCGATGGCGTCGGTTCGAATCAGCAACATGGTATTGGGCGTGATCGAGGCAGACGGCCTGACACACATTTCCACCCCGCGATAAATCAGTGACTTGCCTGCTGACTTGAGCCAATTAATCATATTGTGTTCAGTAAGCCCAAATACCCCTGCAGTGCCTGTTGTTTGATCTGGTGAAAACGCTCAGCATACTGGTTTGTGCCCGCCAGCAGTTTTTCATACTGATTCAGTAACAGCGATTGATTGGCGTCATTGACAAAGAAATGCTCCAGCCCTATCTCGGACACCATCCGCGCCCGTGAGTCATTGCCTATCACCACTGATGGCTTACCCATGCTGGCCATCATAAATGCGGCATGCACGCGGTTAACTATGCCAAGCTTCGCTGCGCTATAAAAATTCATATAAGCAACATAGTCATCAGGTGCATAAAAGATTTCTGCCTGCGAATCCACATTACGTGCAGCGCTTACCTCGGCATCGTTGTGACAAGCAAACACAACTTTCTCGCGCTGTTTGAGTTCCGTATAAAAGTTCTTGAACTCCTTTTCCCACCGCCGCAAGTCAATATTTTGACCAAGCATGTAGTGCGCTCCGCGCGGCATAAAGTTGACCGCAACATACTCGCCTTGCGTACTTTCAATCCGGTGTTCATCGACTGCAAAAATGGAACTGCAGGGAAGAACCGGCACGTCGACGCCGAGACCCCGGTACACATCATGTGATAGCTGATCGCGCACAGAGCTTACTACACATAATTTGTGTAGATCACGCATATATTGGAGGCAATCCGAACAGTACTCCGAACCATCTGAATGATAGGTCTGGCAGGTGCCCGCTGCGAAATTGGTGAACAGTGTATTAATGCCCTTTTGCATCAGCCTTTTCCTGACCAGGGGCCGATACCACTCATTGTTGTAGCAGTGGTTGTTTTCAGCCGTGTGACACCAGTAAACCGGGGCGCCACTCTGTACCAGGATGTCGGCCGACCTGACCTTGTCGCTGGTCCAGGAAAACGGAATCAAGCGATCAAGAATATTAGATGCCCTGAGATTCCGGATCCGCTCGAAACCGTCGCGGCAGGTTATTGGTGAGTGCTTGTGGATATTGCGAAACTCAATTTCCCGGTCAGCAAAACGTTGCCTTAATAAATACTTAAGCCCCTCGCGCACGAAATCATCGCCGACATTATGATCCACCGTAGTAATGAAGGAAATCTTCATCAGATAGGTACCCACTCCTTGTCTTTCACGCGCTTGAGCCTAACCGACATGCCATACTTCACCCTGGGATGATCGAAATATATTGAGCAATCCTTAACCTCCGGGAGCAGGGGATGCTTGGTGTCATTGCGAATGAAAATGGCGTTGGTAGCGAAGCGGTTGGTGCCGACAAAGTAATAACCTTTGCTGTTTGCCAGCTTAATGAATGCAGCCAGGGACGCGCCGGCGTAATCTGTGCCGTCGTTACTGAATTCGGCAACAAAATTTTCGTCGTAGGGAACTGAGTAAGAGTCTTCCGGCCCCCACAGATGGTTAATCTCTAGGATGACAACGCGTGGGGAAACCACTGAAATCGCCTCAAACAGATAATAGTCGATGCCATCAATATCAAGCGACAATAAGTCGATTTCCCCACTCATGCCATGTGCGGAGATCTGCTCATTGACATTGTCTCTGTTAAGCCAGCTGTGGGCGATAACCGGTGGGTAAATCCGGGTATTGCTATGATGCGAGTAGAACAATTCGGCGAGTCTGACATTTTTTTTATTGCCGTCGAATAACAAACCAGTCCAGAAATGATTGACCAGCAGATTTGCCGTATTTGATTCCATGCCGGTGCCGGCACAGATTTCCAGGCACTTTTTATTGTCGGCGCCTATCAGGCTGAAAATGTATAACAGCATGCCGTCTTCCTCATGCTGGGAAAACGTGCTGAAGCCGCAGTCGTAGAGTCGCCGCAGCGGATCTGTGCGTTGCCCGACCTGCTGCATCCACAGTTGTTGCTCAACTGTTTCGTTTATCGCCAGAAACCTGCGATAACGTTGCCTGAATATAAAAGATTTTATGCGAGAGATCATGCTAGGAATCCGGGTGTATTATGGAATAAGGAGCTTCATTCACAGTGGCAGCATTGATCAATGCGCCCTGTTGAGCGGCAGGAATAACGCTTTGCTCTTCATGACGAACACGGACCTCATTTCACGATCGATCAAATCATAAACATACGCAAATATGATGTAAGAGACCAGCGTGGCAATGGCTGCCCCGAGTGCGCCGTAAGGTTCGATCAACAACCAATTTAATAATATATTGGAAACTGCACCAACCAGCGAGCGGTTGAATATTTTTTGCTGCAGATTTTCAGCAATCAGCCATTTGCTGCTCGCCACCCCCAAAAACACGAAAATACCCGACCAGATGTGAACCACCAGCACCAGCCCGGCATCGCTATAGGCTTTTCCAAATGTCAGGTCTACCAGCCATTGCCCGGTAAATGTAATAACCGTGGCGATGGCGATCGCCACCCAGGCTAGCAGAGTGAACAGGTGCTGCATCTGGGAATTATATTTTTGCGAGGAGCTTGCCCTCGCCGCCAGAATCGCCGGAAACAGCGAAGCGCAGATAGCCACGGGGATGAAGTACCAGGCTTCACTTATTTTTGCCGATGCAGCGTAAATTCCAGCGGCTTGGTCCCCGGCCATTTCCCGCAGCATAACGATATCGATCTTCATATAGATTGCCACCAGCACACCGGAAAAAACCAACAACCAGCTATCTTTCAGCAGCGTTTTGGCCCTGGTAGCCCGATACTTCCAACTCCGTAAAGTGCCGCCCTGTTTGAGGTATGTCATGGTCAACGTCAAGGCTAGAATCACCCCCTCAATAAAATAGACCCATACAAATACCACCAATGGCGCTTTGATCAAGATGCAATATATCTTCAATAGATTGCCGATGAGCATTTGGATGATCAACGAGAGACTCAAATACTTGCCCTGCACCCTGGCCTGGAAATTGAAGCTGATTACGTGCATCGATTGAAACACTATAC
>JAHHOC010000321.1 GCA_018677115.1 Arenicella sp.
ACCGTCACACAATGCCACAAGATCATCCGGTGCCAGCGCAACTTCCAGGCCGCGCCGTCCGGCGCTGATGTGTATCACCGGCAGCGCGGTAGCCGACTCATCAATCAAGGTGCGCAATTGTTTTTTCTGCCCCAGCGGACTCACCCCACCCAGCACATAGCCGGTCACGCGGCTCACTTTCTGCCCGTCGGCCATCGCCGCCTTTTTGGCACCCAGCTCCCTGGCCATCGCCTTGGTACTCAGCTTTGACGCCACCGGCACTACGCCCACGGCCAACTCGCCGCTATCCAGTTCAACCACCAAGGTTTTGTAAACCAGAGTCTCAGGCAGGCCGAGCTCAGCCGCAGCTTCCTTGCCATACGAGTCCGCTGCAGCATCGTGCACATAGGCACGCACTTGGTATTCCACATTATGATGCTCAAGCAGTTCTATTGCCGGTGTCACAGTTGATCCTTAACTGATTAACTTGACGCTATCATCAGCGGACTCATACCAGGAAGGACTCTGGGTACCGTCTGACAGGAAGCGCGTAATAATATTCTGTACCCGGCCATTGTTTAGAAAGAAAGCATGGTGATCACCACCGCCGACCAGGCGGGAGTCAAGCCAGGCTGAAAGGCGCGTCTTCTTTACTGCGATGGTAGTGAGGCTGTCTTTAAAAGCGTGTGCACTCGCCTCCGGAACCGTGCCATCGCCCTTTTTACTACGTGGGCTGTCCTCGAATTCAAAGAAATATTTATAGTGTTTGTGACCCGACTTGATTTCGGTTTGCTGGCGGGTTCTTGCTCCGGTGCCGCTAATCACCACGCATTTGTCGCGCAAACTCTTATCCTGTTGTTTGAAATCAAAAATGAAATTGTTTTGATCGCGCACTTGCCCGAGGTACTTTAATCGATTGCGTATCAGCTTCTGAAGTTTGACAGTATCCGGGCGGTTGGCATTGTCGACCTGCTGCCAGTAACTGTCGAAATCAAACTGATTAAAGCCCGATGTCGCGTTGTTGTCAGTGAACTTGTAAGCATTTTTGTATACCGGTAGTAGTTCGTAAATCGCCGGAAATGTACGTGCCACCTTGCGGAAATCCTCGCTGGAGTTCACCAGCATTGAACTGCCTATTGTAAGGCTCATGGTGGCTTCCATTGAACCCAGAAATGGCGGCACCGTCATGATCGCGCGATTAACAACTTTGTCACGCTCTTCCCGGTTCAGGGATTTCAGATATGCTGAGAACACCAGCGCTCCCATACTATGGGTGATGAAATTAAACGAGCTGACATTACCGAACCGCAACTTGAGGCGCTCGACAAATTCCGCCAGCTGTTGGCCGGAAATCTCATTTGATTTGCGCCAATCGTAACCGAAGATATAAACCCGATAACCCTGTGATTTCAGGTAATTTACTATCTCCGAATAGGCAAGGTCCTCTACGTCCGCACGCTCAATAATGGCATCGAGGTGCTTATCACTGACTCCATTATCGCGCAACGTAAGCTGGTGGATATCGCTGAAGAACTTCTTCACACCTGACCAGACTGTTTTAAAATCCTGGCGATTTGAGTCCAGCAGGGTTGTGCCTTGAATGCCGGGTATTAAAATGACTTTATTATTGCTCATAATAGGTTCCTTGTTTTGTCAATGCCGGTTCAATTACCATAGTACCCGTGGCCCTATAATGCAAAACCAGCCAAGTAGATATCCTCTGCCCTCATGAGCACACGTAGCAAACACGGTCACTGCCCACTGTGTCAGCGGCTAACCCACCTGACCTTTCATCACTTTGTGCCGCGTAAGGTGCACCGACGCGCCCATTTTAAGAAACACTTCACAAAAGATCAATTAAATCAGGGGGTTGCGGTATGTCGCCAATGCCATAGCGGCATCCACCGCTTTTACGATGAAATGCACCTGGCCAAACGCCTTGCACGCTGGATAGCCTGCGTGCCGATCCACCGCTGCGCACGCACTTTGATTGGGTCAGCCGGCAGCGGGTGAAATAAAACGCATTTTGCCAGCGCCGCTGGAGTGGGCGCAGAATACAGCAAACACTACAGCAGCATATTGACCACCCGCAGGGTGGCCTGGATTGCCGCGAATACCTGGTTGGAATTCACCCCACGCGTGGTGACCGTGCGGTTATCTGCCAGTTTCCATGTGATGGCCGCTTCGGTCAGTGCGTCGGTTTTACCACCGCGTGGAATATGCACCTGGTAATCGAGCAGGTGCGGGCGCTGCACATCGGTGTTGGCCAGCAAAATCTTGTCCAACGCGTCGGTAAAGGCGTCGTAGGCACCATTCCCTGTGCCGCGGTCCTGGTACACTTCGCCGTCAATCTTCACCGTCAGGTCAACCTCCGATTCGTGCTGCAGGTTGCTGTAAGTCTTGCAGTCCTGCAGGGTAATGTGTTGCATGTCGGCGCTTTCCAGCACGTCGGCGATGATAAACGGCAGGTCTTCCGGAGTGATGGTTTGTTTGGAATCACCCAGTTCAATCACCCGCGTCAGCACCCGCTGCTGGTCTTGCTCGCTTAAATTGATGCCCATGGCATCGAGGTTGTTTTCCAGTGACGCCTTGCCAGCCATCTTGCCCAGCGCATAGGTGCGTTTACGGGCAAAGCGCTCCGGCGACAGCCGGGTAACATATAGGTCGCCCTTCTTGTCGCCATCAGCATGAATACCGGCGGTCTGGGTGAACACGTCACCACCCAAAATCGGCGTGTTGCCGGCTACAAACTTGCCAGAGAAACTCTCCACCATCTGGCTGACCTCGACGATATGGTGCTCATCGATGTTCAGGTCGACGCCCATTTTATCCTTCAGCACCACCGCCACCTCTGCCAGCGAGGCATTACCTGCGCGCTCGCCGAGGCAGTTCACCGTGCAGTGCACACCGGTTGCTCCGGCATTTACCGCGGCCATCACATTGGCGGTGGCCAGGCCATAGTCATTATGCGGATGAAAGTCGAAGTTGAGTTGCGGATAACGGTTGACCATGTCGCCGATGCTGGTGCTCACTTCCTCGGGTGACATCACGCCCAATGTGTCGGGCAGCATGAAGCGGTTGACCGGCAGGGTTGCAAGTGCGTTGGTCAGTGCATACACATAGTCCGGGTTATCACGATAGCCGTTGGACCAGTCCTCAAAGTAGACGTTGACCTGTACGTCTTTTGAATGCGCGTAATCGATGGTGTGCCTGATGCGCTCAATATGCTGCTCAGGCGATTGGCGCAGCTGCGTGAGGCAGTGATTTTCACTGCCCTTGGTGAGCAGGTTGATGACTTTACCACCGGCGCCGAGTATCCAGTCGACACTGCGTTGCACATCGACAAAACCCAGCACTTCGACCTGGTGCAGGTGCTCAAAGTCGGCTGCCCACTGGTTAATCTTGCGCACCGCTTCCTGCTCGCCGACAGACACACCAGCAGAAGCTACCTCGATGCGGTCCACTTTCAGGCGGCTCAGCAGCGCCTGCGCCAGGCTGAGTTTTTCCGCAGGCGCGAACGAGACACCCTGGGTCTGCTCGCCATCGCGCAGCGTGGTGTCCATTATGGTAATCGACTGGGTCATTGAGAACTTCGGCTAAAAAGGTGAAGTCTGGGACTATAGAGCTTTTTCGACTTTATTGAAAAGCCAATTCAGCAATTGCTCAGCCAACCCATAACCATGGGAACTGCTGTTTATGCTGTGCTTCAAATTGATCAATCCTGTCAGTGTGCTGCAGGGTCAGCCCAATGTCGTCCAGCCCATTCAACAGATTGTGCTTGCGGAAGCCATCAAGCTCGAAGGCCACCTGCATGCCGCCCGGGGTAGTCAATAGCTGGTCTTCCAGATTGACGGTGAACGCCACGCCTTCGTCGTCGGTGATTTCCGCCATCAGCGACTGCAGGGTATCGGCGTCCACCACAATTGGCAGGATTCCGTTTTTGAAACAGTTGTTGTAGAAGATATCGGCGAAACTGGTGGAGACAATGGTGTTAAAGCCGTAATCCTCGATCGCCCATGGCGCATGTTCGCGCGACGAGCCACAGCCGAAGTTGTCACCGCAGACCAGAATGCGGGCTCCCTCGAACTTTGGGTTGTTGAGCTCGAAATCGGGATTGGGTGAGCCGTCCGGCAGGAAACGCCAGTCGTGAAACAGGTGCTGGCCGAAACCGGTGCGCTCGACTTTTTTCAGAAACTGTTTGGCAATGATCTGGTCGGTATCGACATTGCTGCGGTTCATCAGTGCGGCGACGCTGGTATGTGTGGTGTATTTTTCCATTAGCCTGCCCCTAGTGGTTTTCAAGTTGGCGGATATCAACAAAGTGCCCGGCTGCCGCGGTGGCAGCCGCCATCGCCGGCGAGACCAGATGAGTACGCCCACCCTTGCCCTGGCGGCCTTCGAAATTGCGGTTGGAGGTGGATGCGCAGCGCTCGCCCGGCTGCAATTGGTCGCCGTTCATGGCCAGGCACATCGAGCAGCCCGGTTCACGCCATTCCCAGCCGGCCTCGGTGAATATTTTATCCAGGCCTTCCTCTTCAGCCTGTTTTTTTACCTGGTAGGAACCGGGTACTGCAATGGCGGTGATGTTGTCAGGCACCCTGGTGCCTTTAGCTACTTCAGCGGCAGCGCGGAAATCCTCGATACGGGAATTGGTGCATGAGCCGAGGAACACGTAATCCACCGGTATGTCGGTCATGCGGGTGCCTGGCTCCAACCCCATATAATCAAGCGCGCTTTTACAGGCGATCTGCTTGCCTTCATTATCAAAGTCATCCGGTGCCGGCACCGATTGATCCACTGGCACTACCTGCTCCGGCGATGTGCCCCAGGTAACTTGTGGGGCAATATCGTCAGCGCGCAGCTCGACCACAGTGTCGAACACCGCGCCGTCATCGCTGGGCACGGTTTTCCAGTAGGCCAGCGCCTGCTCCCAGGCTGCGCCTTTGGGTGCAAACTCCTTACCCTCGAGGTACGCATAGGTTTTCTCATCGGGTGCCACCAGTCCGGCGCGGGCGCCACTCTCGATCGCCATATTGCACAATGTCATGCGGCCCTGCATCGACAATGCGCTGATTGCATCGCCGGCGTATTCGATCACATAGCCATTGCCGCCGGCGGTGCCGATCTGGCCGATGATGGCCAGCGCGATGTCTTTGGCAGTGCTGTACTTGGATAGCTTGCCATCAACTTTCACCAGCATGGTTTTGGATTTCATTTGCGGTAGGCACTGGGTGGCCATCACATGCTCGACTTCCGAGGTGCCGATGCCGAAGGCCAGGGCCCCGAAAGCACCATGGGTCGCGGTATGGCTGTCGCCGCACACCGTGGTCATGCCCGGGTGCACGAAGCCGTGCTCCGGCACCACTACGTGAATGATGCCGTTGTTGCTGCTCTGCATATCGTACAGAGTCAGGCTGTGCTCGGCGCAATTGTCGATCATGGTCTGCACTTGCTTGGCGCCGATCGGGTCCGGCAGGTTAATGCGGTCGCTGAGCTTGGTGGGCACGCAATGATCCAGCGTGGCCAGGATGCTGTGATTATTGCGGATCGGCCGATGAGCAATTTTCAGGCCCTCAAAGGCCTGCGGTGAGGTAACTTCATGCATCAGGTGACGGTCTACATACAGCAGCGGCGCCTGGCCGGGTTCCTGATGTACAAAGTGCGAGTCCCAGATTTTCTGGTACATGGTTTTGGGCGTGTTGTCGGTCATGCTTGCCTGAGCTCCAGAAGTGATTTGTGAAGAAGAAATTAACAGTCGAAATCATAGTCAACCGCTATTGATAATTCAAATTCATTGTTTTTATAATATCTATTCCAAATTGGAATATATAGATGCAGAGAGCAGCTTAATCAGTGGACATTTCAGCCCTTGAGGCCTTTATCTCGGTGGCACGATTCGAATCGTTCTCCAAGGCGTCGGCGCAGCTGCACCTGACCCAACCCGCGGTCAGCAAGCGAGTGGCCAACCTGGAACAGGAACTTGGCGTGCAGTTGTTTAACCGGGTGGCGCGCCAGATCAGCCTCACTGAGGCCGGAAGTCAGTTATTGCCGCGCGCGCAGGAGCTGGTCAATCATGCCAAAGACCTGCAAACCTATGCAGGCAGCATGAGTACTGTCATCAGCGGCCCACTGGCAATTGCCATCAGCCATCACATCGGCCTGCACCGCATGCCGCCGGTGCTCAGCGAGTTCAACGCTCGCTACCCGCAGGTGGCGCTGGACTTGCGCTTCGAGGATTCCGAGCAGGCCTGCCAGGCGGTAGAGCAGGGCGATATTGAGTTCGCCGTGATCACTTTGCCTGACCAGCCGCCCAAAAGCCTGATCACCCAAACGGTATGGCAGGATCCGCTAAGCATCGTGGTTGGGCAGCACCACCCTTTGACGACAGCGGGGCGCATCAAGTTTGCGCAATTGGCCGATTATCCTGCGGTGTTGCCGGGTGAAGAAACCGAAACCCACCAGATCATCCTGCGTGAATTTGACCGCCGGCAACTAAACATGCGTGTGCAGATGCAAACTAATAATCTCGAAACACTGAAAATGCTGGCCGCTGCCGGGCTTGGTTGGTCCCTGCTGCCGAGCGGGATGCTCAATGACAGACTTGTGGCATTGGACACTGGGCTGCAATTACAACGCGAGCTGGGTCTGGTATTCCACCGCCAGCGCAGTCTGTCCAATGCGGCCAACGCGCTACGCAAATTAATTGAACAGAGTGGATGATTTCGACTTTGTCTTTACAGGGGAGTTGCTATGATTCGGCTATACATTGGAGGAACCCTAATGAAAATTAAACTCACCGCGCTGCTGATTGCCAGTCTGTTACTCGCTCCGCTCAGCGCAACCGCCAAGCCAGAATGCCACGAGCTGCTCGACTACAGCGCCACCAAGTTGCGCACCACCAAACAGGTTAACTTCTGTGAGCAATTCGCCGGCAAGGCCATGCTGGTGGTAAACACGGCCAGCCAGTGTGGCTACACACCGCAATTCAAGGACCTCGAAGCAGTACACAAGCGCTTTGGGGATCAACTTGCCGTGGTCGGCTTCCCGTCTGACGACTTTAACCAGGAGCATGCTGACACTGAAAAAATTGCCGACGTCTGCTACCTCAATTACGGCGTCACTTTCACTATGCTGGAACCCAGTAAGGTCAAGGGCGAGGGCGCCAATGCCCTGTTCCGTAAACTGGCCGAACGCACCGGCGAAGAACCGGGCTGGAACTTCAACAAATACCTTATTTCCCCCGACGGTGAGCAGGTAACGCATTTTCCATCCAGGGTAAAGCCTGCCGGCGATGACTTCATCGCGGCGGTAGAGGCTGTGCTGGGAGATTGAATCCCTGAACTTAGATTGCTTCGGCTATAGCCTCGCAATGACACAATTGTGAAGTTGTCATTGCAAAGAATCAGAAACGCGCTGTGATTGCGTCAGCCGCTGTATTTTCGGATTATCCGAGGTGTTGGCGATTTCCCGTGCCAGCGCTAATTTTTGCTGCTGGCTATCAGAACTGTCACCCACCAGCATAGTCACAAAGCGCACTTGCTCCCGAGGTAGTTCCAGGCTGGCATAAGCCCTGCGCAAATCATCGACGTTGTCGATGTTGCCAATATAGCCCATAGCAAATCTTCTTTTGCGGCGGCTCGGGGACTCAAAAAACTCCAACAATTTTGATTGTTGTAATGAAGTCATCTCAAAGTCTTTTGAAATCAGCGAATGTTGGTGAAGATTCCAATTGGTGGACTCCAAAATGTCATCGAAGCGATTCTGTAAGAACTCCAGCCTGAGTTTCGGCTCCTCTGATAAAAAAGCAAAGAACGATTGTGGGTTAGCATGGGATTCAAGAGAGAGCGTCTTGAGATGTTCTCGTATAAAGTCCGGATCCTTTTCATGCACCATGGAAATAAAATCCTGATCCAGGTAGTTGATCCCGTCGTCGTTGGTGATTAGTTGCCGGGCCCATGCCACCGATTCAATATCGTCTCGTTCCAGTAGAATCTTCAACAGCCGCATTCTATTCCAGTGGTGCAGGCTTTCATCCTGGAACAGTGTTTTCAGATCTGTGGTGTCTAGATCGTGTGACTTGCCCTGCATCAGCAATTGCATTGCCAGTTGTTTTTCGGTGGCCTTGCTTCCGTTCACAACTGCATTGTAAAGGTCGGCTGCATCCATTAGCGCGAGGCGCTTCTGGGAATCTTCGTAACGCCGTACTGCACCCATCTGCCACTCGTCCAGTATGTCGTTAATTGCACCGCTATTTGCAGCGGTGCGCAGCTGGTTTATAAATTTTGCCTGCTGATTTAAAGGGGCTTGTGCCTGAGCGGTGCTTTCCTGTATTTCGGTTTCAAGCCAGATTTCCTCTCGTAATTGCTGTTCCGCTGAGCGATTATTACTTGAGGACAGCAAGCTGGTGTTTGTTGATTCGCTCAGCTGGTCTGCGCCCTGCTGATCAAAGTACCCCAGCCAGTACAGCAAAGCCATATTGTTGATGACCAATATGACCAGTAACATCAAACCCGGTTTCAACCAGTTCATCTGTCCTTCGCCCTGTTGATGTTCATCATGTTTACTGTTAGTGCTTGCATATCATGTCTCCAATTAATAATACTCCTCTCAACCGCAGATTGCTTCGGCGTTGCCTCGCAATGACTGTGAAGGGTGCTGGCAATGACGGATCTTAAAAATGTCATTGCGAGCCGCAGGCGCGGCAATCTACAGCGTATCACTCATATCCCGCCACTCTGGATTCATCTGCTGAATTAGAGCCTCCTTCTTCGCCCTTGAACCACCCTTTAACTGCTTTTCCCTGCCGATTGCACTGTATATCGAGTCGCTGTGTTCCCACCACACCAGTTGCGTGCAGTGGTAGCGTTGTGTGAATCCCGGCACCGTCCTTGCTTTGTGCTGCGCAACCCGTCGTTTCAGGTTTGAGGTAACACCGGTGTACAACACAGTTTTGCCGGGATTTGTGAGCATGTAGACATATCCTTGTTTTTTCATCTTGGTCCTCGTTGGTTGTTGTTTAGATTGCTTCGG